>NZ_JBSFKD010000003.1:360124-374523 GCF_053598395.1 Streptomyces sp. NPDC001135
GGTGGCGCCGGCGCGTGCGGGGGGGTGAGGGAAGAGGGGACCAGGGCCGTGCGCGGGCCCCGGCCGGTCGGCGGGGGCCCGCGCACTCACCGTCACGGTCGGTTGCGCGTGTTCAGCGGACGCGGTTCCCGAACGCGTCCTCGCGCGTGTAATAGCGGTAGAAGAACACGGCGAAGGTGCACCCGGAGACGACCAGCGACATCAGTACGGACCGCCAGACCGAGTGGCCCGTCTGGACGTAGAGGAAACCGAAGGCGATACCGGTGAACGCCGTCCACAGCAGCGCGTGCAGCTCCCGCGGCATCCGCGGGGCCAGCGTCAGCAGGGCGAAGCACACCACCGCGAACACCAGCGCGCTGATCCACCCGAGCAGCAGGTTCCCGCCGGTGATGGCCCCGCCCTGGCGGGCGTCGGCCGCGACCCAGTAGCCGTAGACGAGGCCCAGCACGACCGGGACGGCGATGTGGGCGATGCGATGGGTGCGCGCGTCGAAGACGTCGGGCGGACGGGCGCGCCCCTCGGACGTACGGGCCCCGATCTCCGGCCTGACGCCGGGGCGGGGCATGCCACCGGGCGCGGGTGCCGCTTGAGCCATGGGAGCACTCCTCTCTCCTTGCCCCCGCCTTCCAGAGCACACCTGGGGCCAGGGCCTGGCAAGTCGGCCAGGGGGTGACGGGTGCCCGGATGCGGCCGGTTCTCTCCCGTGTTTCGCTGGGAGACGCCGGGAAAACGGAAGGGCTGCCCGCCGTGACCGAGACGGGGTACGGGCGGTGGGGCCGACTGCCGCGCGTCAGTGACGGCGTGACCGAGGCCCGCGACCGGGCGGACGCCTTGTGCCGGACCGGGCGGACGCCTTGTGGCCGCCGGCCCGGGACATCGCCCGCGCGGTCGCCGCCGACGCGCACGGCACCGAGCCCCGGCGCCTGGTGCGCCGGGTCCGCGACGGCGTCCTGCGGCGCAGCGGCGGCCGGCTGGGCGACGACACCACGGTGTTCGCCGCGCGGCGGATCCGGCAGGCGCCGGGCGAACACCTCGAACTGGGACGTTTGCGGTCCTGAGGCGCGGGTTTGCAGCAGCAGCGGTTACGGTGCTGGCTGGAGAGCCGCTCAGGGCCGACAGGCGCTACAGGGGGAGGACCGATGCCCGGAACCGTGTTGCTGCTCGCGGCCTCGCCGGTGGGCCGGGGACGCCTGGTGGACGCGGCCGGTGTGCTGCCGGTGCTGGCCGCCGTGGCGCCCGCCGTGCTGTCCGGCACCGACACCGCCAACGTGGTCGAACTCGCCGACCCGCTGGAGCCGCAGGCCGTCCTGACCCGGCTGCGCGCCGCCGCGGCCGCGCCCGGGCCGCTGACCGTGTACATCGCCGGCCAGCTGCAGCTGGACCGCCGGCAGCGGCTGCCGCACCTGGCGCTGGCGCGCACCACCGCGGCCACCGTCCGCTACACGGGGCTGCCGTGGCACTGGATCCGGGAGGAGCTGCGGTTGCGCTCCGCCGCGGACACGGGGCTCGTGGTGGACCTGCACGCGGACGGCGAGGCCTGGCAGTACGTCACCGAGCGCGGGTTGGACTGCGGGCCGACCAGCGCTCTCTACGGTCGTGTGGTGACGGCGGGCGGGCGGCGGGGGGTGGGGGAGCCGGCGTACCTGAAGGCGGTCGCCACCTTGCTGAGGAGCGGTTACCGGCCCCCGCTGGGGCAGTTGCACGAGCAGGCGTTGGCCCGGGTCGGTGAGTCCGGTACGGGCCGGGGGCTGGTGCTCGCCGCTGCCGGGGCCCCGGCCTTCAGACCCCCGTTCGCCCAGCCGTCCCCGCGTCCCGGCGGGCTGGAGGTCCACCCCGTCACCCCGCCCGGCACCGAGCCGAACCCCGGGGCCGCCCTCGGTTCCGTATCGAGCCCCCACGCCGTCATCGGCTCCGGGCAGGCCCGGGATGCCGTCATCGGCGCCGAGCCGAACGCCCGCACCGTCATCGGTGCCGCGCAAGACCCCCACGCCGTCATCGGCGCCGCGCAAGACCCCCACGCCGTCATCAGCGCCGCCGTTCGGGCCGGGCGGCATGCCGATGCCGACGCGTTCGCCGCCCGGCACGAGCAGTTCGCCGTGCGCGACCACGGGCCTGCCTCCGACGAGGCACTGCACTGGGCCGAAGTCCGCGCCGACCTCGCGATGTTCGCGGGGGACACGGTGCGCAGCTGCCGGGCCTGGCTGGCGGTCGCCCGGACCCGGCTGAGCGCGGGGCAGGCGGTGGACTCGCCGGCCGTGGAGGCCGCCGTGGACCGGGCCCACCACCAGTGGGGGCGGATCACGGAGGCGGCACCGGCCAGGGAACTCGGTCCCGCGCTCGCGGAGTTGAGGCTGAGCGTGCCGGGCCGCCGGAGCGGCGCACTGGAGAACGTCCGGCAGCACCTGCGCCAGCTCCAGACGGCTCCCTAGCCGCACCACCGCGGCAGCACCACGCCGGCCACGCCGCCGTGGTCACCCGCTCATGCCGCCGACAGCACGGCCAGGGCCCCGGAGACGAGGGTGCGGACACCGGGGGTGATCGTGCACAGGTCGGGTGCGAAGTACGGGCTGTGGTTGCTCGGCACGGCCGCGAACTTCTCCGGCAGCGTGTCGCCGGGAGCCTGCTCCCAGACCTCGGCGGGAGTGGTGGTGACGAACCAGTACGAGTACGGGATCGAGCCGAGAGCCAGCTCGGGGAAGTCCTCGCTGCCCATCGCCGGGCCCGGGTCGAACACCGTGCCCGGGCCGAAGACCTCCCCGTGCACGGCGGCCACGGCGGCGTCGGTGGCCGCGTCGTTCACGGTCACCGGGAAGGTGGTGCCGACGGTCACCTCCGGCTCGCGCGGGCAGCCGGCGGCCAGGCACTCGCCGTGCGCGATGCGCCGGATCGCGGCCAGCATGCGGGTGCGCACCTCCTCCGACTGCGTACGCAGGTTCAGGGAGATACGGGCCTCGGCGGGGATGATGTTGTGCCGGGTGCCCGCCTCGATGCGGCCCACCGTGAGCACCGCGGGTTCGCGGGCGGCCAGCTCCCGGGAGACGACCGTCTGGAGCCGGGTGACCAGGTAGGCGGCGGTCACCACCGGGTCGACGGTCGACTCGGGCCGCGAGCCGTGCCCGCCCCGGCCGTGCACGACGATGTCCACGTCCGTCGCCGCCGACATGATGAGGCCGGGAGCGTGCGGGTACAGGCCCGCCGGGCCGGGCGCGGCATGCTGCCCGAGCAGTACGTCCGGCCGGCCGAACCGTTCGTACAGCCCGTCCGCGACCATCCGGGCCGCCCCCTGCCCGCTCTCCTCGGCGGGCTGGCCGACGAGCAGCAGTGTGCCGTTCCAGGTGTCCCGGCCGGCCGCCAGTGCCGCTGCGGCCCCGGCCAGCCAGGTGACGTGCAGATCATGCCCGCAGGCGTGCATCACCCCGTCCGCCGTCGAGGCGTACGGCAGCCCGGTCTCCTCCGTGACCGGCAGCGCGTCCATGTCGGCCCGCAGCAGCACGGTAGGGCCGTCGCCGTTGCGCAGCCGGCCCACGACACCGGTGCCGCCGACGCCCTGGGTGGTGTCGAACCCGGCCCGCTCCAGCCGCTCGGCGAGCTTCCCGGCGGTGCGGTGTTCGCGCAGGGACAGCTCGGGGTTGCGGTGCAGGTCCCGGTAGAAGTCCGCCAGCCGTGCCGCCGGCAGGTCGGAGGTGAGGTCGAGAGCGGTACGGGCGGCGGCGGAGGTCATGGCCGCAGCGTAGGCCGGTTCCGCGTCGTTGTCCCCGGATCGGCCGGCGCCCGGCCGGGCCCGGCGCGGTGGCGGGCGTCCCGTACCGCGCGTGTGCGGCGCCGGGTTCTGATCCCGTGCCCCGTCAGGGGTGGGACACCGCCGCCGGCGTCGTGGGCTGCGCGGCCGGCACCGGCGGGGCCGCTGCGCGGGCCGGGCCCGCGTTCGCCGCGAGGACGAGGGTCGTCACGGCGACCACCGCGGCGGCGACGCCTCTGGCATACCGTGTGGCGGGCCGTTCGAAGGGTGCGGATGTACGTCCGATCACGGCGACCTCGCAACACGACAGCGGCGTATTAAGCAGGCTTAATTCGCCGTTTAACCTAGGGGTGCCGCAGCCTGACGGCAAGAGCGGCCACGGGAGTTGGAGGGCATGGGCGATGCGGGAACGGGATGACCCCTCGGTCGTCGGGCGGCGCGTGCAGCAGCTGCGCACCGAGCGTGGGCTGACCCAGCGGCAGCTGGCGGAGCCCGCCTACACGCCCGCCTACATCTCGACCCTGGAGGCGGGCCGGGTGCGGGCCTCCGACGAGGCACTGCGGCACATCGCCGGACGGCTGGGCGTGGCCTTCGAGGAGCTGGCCGTCGGCCGGCCCACCCACCTCGCCACCGACCTGCGCCTGCGGCTCACCGGGGCGCAGCGGGTCCTCGCGGACGGCCGGGCCGAGGAGGCCGCCGTCCAGTACACGGCGCTGCGCGCGGAGGCGGAGACCCACGGGCTGGGCGGCGAGCAGGCCACCGCGCTGCTGGGACTCGGCGAATGCGCGCTGGAGACCGGAGAGTTGGTGAAGGCGCGGGAGTTCTTCGAACGCGCCGAGGAGCACCTCGCGGACCAGTCCCTCCCGGTGCGCGTACCGGCCGTCCGCGGACGCGCGGTCGCGCACTACCTCGCCGGTGAACTCCGCTACGCCGTCTACCTCCTGGAGTCCGCCCTCGACGAACTGAACCGCGGCGGTCTGCACGACCCCGACGCCCTGCTGCTCCTGTACGCGAGTGTCATCGGCCCGTACATGGACATGGGCGCGCACGCCCGCGCCGCCCAGGCCGCCGAGTTCGCCCTCGCGCTCGCGCCGCGGGCCGCCGACCCCGCGCTGATCGCCCGGATGCACCGCTCGGTGGCCCGCACCCTGATCGCCGAGGGCCGGGTCGCCGAGGCCGACGCCTCCCTCGCCAAGGCCGCCGAGCTCTACCGCCAGCTGCAGCTGCGCACCGAGCTGGCCAACTGCCACTGGATGCGCGGTTACGTCTGCGCCCAGAACGGCGAACTGGAGCGTGCCGAAGCCGAGTTGCGTCAGGCGCACGCCATGCTCGCGCAGAGCCGGGCCGCCCTCTACCGCAGCCAGGCCGCCGTCGAACTGGCCGACGTACTGCACCGCCGCGGCAGGTCCGACGAGGCCGCCGGACTCCTGCGGGGCGTCCTCGGTGACTTCTCCTCCGAACGCGGCGCGGTGCACGCCGCCGCGGCCCACCGCCTGCTCGGCATCATCGCCGAGGACACCCGGGACACCGAGGCCGCCGAGGAGCACTACGTCCGCGCGCTCAGCCTCCTGGAACGCGCGGGCGCCGCCGGCGACCTGGCCGACCTGTGCCGGCTCCTCGGCGACCTGCTCCGCCGCACGGGCCGTACGGAGGCCGCCCTCGACGCCTACCGCACGGGCCTGGGTCACCGCACGGCCCCGGGCACGACGACCCTGGGCCCGGCTCCGGCACAGCCGCCGCTGTGACACCGTCCGCCGGGCTCGGTGGGCGGCCTGCGGTCGGCCTCGACACGCGCATCACCCCGGTTCGCCACCGGACCGCTCCGCGCGGAGCATGGAGAAGATCACCTGGTCGTGCCACCGGCCGCCGCGCCACTGCGCCGAGCGCAGCACGCCCTCCCTGACGAAGCCGGCCTTCTCCAGCGCACGCTGCTCGGCGAGGTTGGCGCGGTCCGTCCAGGCTTGGAGCCGTTCGGCCCTGGTGTGGTCGAAGAGGTACTCGGCCAGCAGCCGCTGGGCCCGGGTGCCGATGCCGCGGCCGTGCGCGGCCGGTACCAGGCCGATCGCCAGGGTCCAGCAGCTGGAGGTGGCCGGTCGCCCCCAGGCGCTGGCGAACCACTCGACCCGGCCCACCGTCCGGCCCGCCTCCGCCACGGAGAGCACGCCGCCGTCGGGGCCGAGCAGGCCGGTCTCGGCGAACTGCCGGCGCAGGCCGGCCGGTGAACCGAAGCCGAACCACTGGTACCGGCCGGTCCCCTCCGGTCCGTTGAACTCGCGCTCGAACAGGTCGAGGTCGCCGGCGGTCACCGGGCGCAGCGTGATCTCACCGGACACGGAACGATCCCTGCTTCCAGTCCTGGACGAGGAGCCCGAGCACCACCTCGTCCAGGAACTCGCCCATCACCCAGGCCGAGGAGCGCAGCACGCCCTCGCGGACGAAGCCGTTGCGCTCGGCGGAGCGCAGCATCGCGGCGTTGTCCGACAGCGTCTCGATCTGCAGCCGCTGCAGGCCGCGCACGACGAAACCGTAGTGGCACAGCACCGCGACCACGTCGGTGCCGTAGCCCTTGCCGCGGCAGGACGGCAGCAGCCCCAGACCGATGTGCGCGGACCGGTTGTGGTTGTCGATGCCCCACAGCGTCGCGGTGCCGACCAGCGTGCCGCCGTCCAGCTCGACCACGGAGAAGGGGACGTGCCCCTGCTCCTTGTCGTCCACCACGAGCCGCGGATCCTTCGCGCCGGGTGTGATCGGCCGCCACGGCCCGCTTTCGGCCCGCGAGGAGTTGACGACGTCGTCGTAGAGCTCGGTCCGCAGGATCGGGATGTCGTCCTCGTGCCGGGCCCTGAGCCCGACCTTGCCGCCTCTTAGCATGTCAGCTTCCTATCGGGCCGGACCGGCCGGCGGCAATCCGATAAGCGGGGCACCGCGCGGGCGCGTTCGGCCTCCCCGGCCCGTGGCACAAGCCATCGCTCACCCCCGTGCCGGGTTCGCCGCCGTGGAGGCGAAGACGTCCGACCGGACGCCCGCCGCCAGATCCCCGGCCGCTGCCGGGAGGTGGGCCGGTGTGGCCCGGTGGCCTCTGGTGGCCGGGTGCTCGGCGAACAGGGCGGTGGTCAGGGCGAGCCGGGGGGTGTACGCCGACTGCCACAGGGTCCGGGTGCCGGGGCCCGTGCCCGCGCCGCCGGTGAACACCGGCAGCGGGCTCACGGTGGCGTACTTCGCCGTGGTCGCGGCCGTGCCGGGGTCCATGACCCGGTGCCGGTCCGGGTGGGCGGTGTAGAGGGTGTGGCCGCCCCGGGTGATCCGGGCCACCGTGTACGGCGCCGCGTAGGTGCCCCGCGCCGCCGCCGTCGCGTACGCCGAGGCCACGGTCAGCGGCGTCGGTGCCGCGGTGCGCGCGAGCCCGGTCAGCGGGGCGCCGAGCCGGATCCCGGTGAACGGCCGCAGGGCCGTACCGGCCTCCACCGCGCCGGACAGGGCGTCGTTGAAGGGCTGGTGGGCGTAGTCCGTACCGCCGTACAGGACGCGGACCGCGCCGTCGCCGGGGACCATGGCGATCACGGCCGCGTGCAGCCGGGTGCCCTTCGGCAGGGTCAGGGCGCCCTCGCGCTCGCGGACCCGCTCCGAGACCGCGTACTGCGTGCTCAGGTCGAAGGTCGTACGGACCGTGTAGCCGCCGCGCGCCAGCTGGTCCTGCGAGATGCCCAGGCGGCGGGCGGCCTCGGTGGCCGCCGCGTCGATCAGGTACTGGCGCTGGCCGTCCGTGTCCCCGGGCGGGTAGAAGCGGAAGGCCGGGAAGGCGGCCGAGGAGCGCTGCGCGGCCGTGATGCTGCCCGAGGAGCGCATCGCGTCCAGGACCCAGCGCCAGCGCTTCTGCAGCGTCGCGGTGACCTCCCCGTCGGAGCCCGCCCGTTCGTAGTACGTGGGCCGGTTGATGACGGCCGCGAGTGCCGCGCCCTGCGCCACCGTGAGGTCCTCGGCGTCCACGCCGAAGTAGTTCCGTGCCGCCGATTCGATGCCCGCGGCGCCCCGGCCGAAGTACACGGTGTTGAGGTAGCCCTCCAGGATCGCGTCCTTGGAGCGGGTGCGGTCCAGCTTGACGGAGATCAGCGCCTCGCGGGCCTTGCGGGTCAGCGACTGCTCGGGGCTGAGCAGGGCGTTCTTGACGTACTGCTGGGTGATCGTGGAACCGCCCTGGCGCTCCCCGCCGGACAGCGTGGCCAGGGCCGCGCGGACGATCGCGCTGGGCGAGACACCCGAGTCCGTGCGGAAGGAACGGTTCTCCGCGGCGATCACGGCGTCCTGGACGTGCCGGGGCACTTGGGAGAGGGGCACGTCCTGCCGGTCCACCGGGCCGCGCCGGCCCAGGTACTCGCCCTCCGCGTCCAGGAAGACGGTGCTCTGGCTCACCGTCTCCGGGTGGGGGGCGGGGATGGTGGTCAGCAGGTACGCCACCCAGACCGTGCCGACGAGGGCGAGGACCAGGGCGAGGAGTCCCGCCAGGACGCGCCGGGCCCAGCGGCCCCGGCGGCGGCGCAGATGCACGAGAAGGCGCTTCACGAGGGGCTGCTTCACGGACGGCTGCTTCACGGACGGTTGCTTCGAGGGCGGCTGCTCCACGGACGGTCGCTTCGTCAGCTTGTGTTTCACGAGCCCACCCCGCCCCGCGCCAGCACCCTGCCGTCCGCGTCGTACACCGTGACCCGGGCGTCCAGCAGCGTCCGCTTGTCGTGGGTGACGGTGAACGGGGCGGTCGCGTACCAGACGTCCCAGCCGGGAGAGCCCGCCAGCGTGAGCACGGTCCCGGGGACGCGGCCCGACGGTGTCTCCACCTCGACGCGGGCGGCCGGTCCGCCGCCGTGGTGGACGCCGGACAGCAGCAGCCGTCCGCCCAGCACCTCCAGCCGGAGGGTGACCGCCGGCGGCCCCGAGGAGAGCGCCGCGACCGGCAGGAACTCGCCCCCGCCCTGCGGCGCCGACCAGTGCGCCCCGTCCTTCGTCAGCCACACCTGCGTGGCGGACAGCGGCCGTACGCGCTCGCCGGCCGCCACCACCCGCACGGCCCCGGCCGTCCCGGTCCTCGCGGGTGTCGCGGATCCGGACGCGGACCTGTCCGCCAGCCGCAGGCCGACGTAGCCGAGCGGGCCCAGCACCAGCAGACAGCAGCTCAGCAGCGCCGTGATCCGGCGCCGGCGGCGCCGTGCCCGGCCCTCGCGCTCGATGGCCGCGAGCGGGACGGGCGTGCGGGGGGCCTCCTCCAGGACGGTGGCGAAGGCCTCGCTCAACTCCCCGTGCCACGCCTCGGGTCGCCTCTTCCTCATGCCGCCCCCAGGGCCTTCAGCCCCCGTCGCTCGTACCACTTCACCGCGCCCACCGACCAGCCGAGCATCTCGGCGATCTCCAGCCGGCCCAGGTCCTCGCCCAGGCGCAGGACCAGCACCACCCGCTGGCGGGCGGGCAGGGCGGCGAGGGCGCGGGCGAGCGCGGCGTCCGGGCCGGACCCCCGGCCCCGCGACCGGCGGCGCAGGTGACGGCGCACCAGCAGGCGTCGTACGTAGAAGTCGGTGTCGTTGCCCGGGATGCGCCGCCAGCGGGCGTACGCGTCGGACAGGGCGGCGCGCGCCAGGGCGTCGGCCTCGGCCGGCTCGCCGGTCAGCAGCTGGGCCGTGCGCAGCAGACGCGGCCAGGCCATGGCGGCGTAGCCGCCGAACTCGGGCCTGCGGCCGGGTCGGTGGGAGGGTCGGCGGCTGGCTCTGGACGTCATCGGTTCCCCTACGGTGTGTTTCCATGTGCGGCGTACGGGACCTGTACGCACCACGGAGCGTTCCGGGTTGCACGGGGGTTCGGGGAAGTTGGGGGCACCGATGGCGGGGGCGGGATGACCGAGGACGAGTTCGACGCGTTCTACGCGACCGCGTTTCCCCGGCTGACCGGTCAGCTCTACGCCTTCACCGGGGATCACGGCGAGGCGCAGGACGTCGTGCAGGAGGCCTTCGTACGGGCCTGGGACCGGCGGCGTGACTTCCTCGCGGACGGGGCGCCCGAGGCGTGGGTCAGGACCGTCGCGATGCGGCTCGCCGTCAGCCGGTGGCGGCGCGCCCGGCGGTGGCTGGAGCTCGTGCGGCGCACCCCGCTGCCGGAGTCCGTCCCCGGGCCCGATCCCGAGCACGCCGCGCTCGTCACCGCGTTGCGCACGCTGCCCGAGGCCCAGCGGATGGCCGTCGTCCTGCACCATCTGTGCGACCTGAGTGTGGAGCAAGTAGCCTCGGAAACCGGGGCCCCGGTGGGTACGGTCAAGGCCCGCCTGTCCCGTGGCCGCGCGGCACTGGCACGGGCGCTGGCCCCGGGCGAGGGGGAGAGGGAGGCCGACCGTGTCCGATGACCGCGGCTACGGCACCGGCCGCGACGGCACCGGCACGGGGCACGCCGCCGAACTGTCCGAAGTCCTGCGCACGTTGGCCGATGAGCACCAGTGCGCGCCGCCCGTGTCCGGCGCGGAGATCCGCCGCCTCGCCGTACGGCGAGGCCGTCGCCGGCGTACGACCGTCGTGCTCGCCGGGGTCGCGGCCGCGGCGGCCGTCGCCGTCACCCTGACCGCCGGCCACGGCCCCGGCCACGACTCCGGCCCCGGCCGCCGCACCACCCCGGCCACCGGTCCCAGCCTGCGCCCCGGCCCGGTCCCGTCCGCGACCCCGACCGAGGCCGCCGCCGACGCCGTCGTCGACCTCACCAGGAGGGTGATGACCGTCGACGGGCGGGTCCTGCCCGTCTCCCCCGGCGTGCCGGGACAGCCCGCACCCACCGGCCGGTTCACCGTCACCGGCAAGTACCGGGCCGGGGCGCCGGAGGCGGGCAGCGGCCTCGGCGGCAGCGGAAGCGGCAGCGGAAGCAGCGGTGGCGGCGCGGCGAAGCCGATGGCTCCGTGGGGGATCGAACTGCTCTCCGCGGACACGCGCAAGGCCACCTTCGCCATCGTCCCCACCCACGACTCGCAGGCGCCCGGCCACCACCCCGCCACCGACGGCTGGATCGGCCTGCGCGAGGCCGACGCCAAGTGGCTGTACGCCCGGCTGGACAAGGGTGCCGTGGTGCTGGTGACGGGGCGGACGCCGACGGTCGGGGCCTCCGCGCCGGCGCCGTCCTAGGACGGTCACCCCCGGGAGGTGCGCGGTCAGACCTGCGCCCGCCCCTGTCTGCGGACGTCCGCCAGGCGGAGCGCGCCGACCTGGACGGCGGCCTGCGTCGCGTCGTTCGGTACGTCGCCCAGGCCGCCGTTGGTGAAGGCGAAGGCGTCCTCGCCGACCCGGACGGCGGCCACGTCCAGCGAGAGCAGGGCCTGCTGCCCGTCCCGGTCCACGGCGGCGATGCTGACGTGCAGGCCCTGGCGCGCGTCGCCGACCTCCGGCAGCGGGGCGTCGGTGACCTGGACGTCCTCGAGGACCCCCAGTTCCGTGGTGGCGGTGAAGCGCGCACACTGCGCCGGCATCGTGCCGAGCCACTTCAGGGCCGCGTCGATGTCGGAGGGACGGCGGGCGGCGATCTGGTAGCGCAGCTGGGCGTCGGTGTCGGTGTCGTCCAGGCCGGTGGCGACGCGGGCGGGGCCGCCGAGGAGTTCGTCGGCGTAGAGGGCCTCCAGCAGCGGCTGGCAGTCGCCGGCCTCGGTGGTCGCCTTCAGCAGCCCGTCCCGCCAGGTGGCCGCACCGAGGGTCGGCGTCCAGGGGGCGCCGAGGTCGGTCTGCGTGACGAGCGCGGCCTGTGCCTGCGCGTCGGTGAGGGTGGAGCCGTCGGCCCGCGCAGACGGCTTCGGCGCCGGGGCCTGCTTGTCGATCGTCGGGAAGGGCTGGGGCGCGGTCTCCGGGTGCTTCAGACCGAACGCCGCGCAACTGCCCAGGCCGAGGAGGCCGGCGACGGTGAGCCAGAGCGGAAGACCACGGGGGCGTATCGCGTCGGTCATGTCAGAGGTGCCTCCTGGGCTGCGGCCGGTGGTGCCTGCTCTCACGGCACCACCGCCCCGCCCGCCTCACCAGCGCTTGCGTCCGTCCGGGTGAGTGCCCGGCCGAAAACGCCTCGACCTGCGGCTTCACGGGCTGTTACGGTCTTCGTATGCAGCGCGCCCAGCAGTGCCCGAAGAGCACGACGACGCCGGAGACCGTCCCGGCGCGCTGACACCTGACCAGCACCGAAGCCCCGGGGCGTACGCCCCGGGGCTTCTGGCGTGTCACGGGGTGCCCGCCCCTCCTGGCGAGGAGGAACCCCCATGGACGACCGTCTGCCCGACCACCGCCGTCTCGGCCGTGAGCTGGACCTGTTCGACACCGACCCGCTGATGGGCGCCGGCCTGCCGTACTGGCTGCCCGACGGCGCGGTCGTACGGCACACCCTGGAGGAGTACATCCGCGAGGCCGAACGCCGCGCCGGGTACCGGCACGTGTACTCGCCGGCGCTCGGCAAACGGGAGCTGTACGAGATCTCCGGGCACTGGGACCACTACAGCGACGACATGTACCCGCCGATGCGGCTGGGCCCCCACGAGTCCGACGAAGTGGTGCTGCGCCCCAGCCTGTGCCCCCACCACGCCCTGATCTACCGCTCCCGCTCCCACAGCTACCGCGAACTGCCGCTCAGGATCGCCGAGTTGGGAAGCATGTACCGCGCCGAACTCTCGGGTGTCCTCGGCGGACTGACCCGCGTACGGGCCATCCAGCTCAACGACGCGCACATCTTCTGCACCCTGGACCAGGCGGTGCAGGAGGCCCGTGCCGCGCTGGAGCTGATCGGCCGCGCCTACGCCGACCTCGGCATCGAGGCCGTGCGCCACCGTCTCTCACTGCCCGGTGGGGGCGGCAAGTACGTCGCCGACCCCGCGCTGTGGCGCCGGGCCACCGAGCTGCTGCGGGAGGTGCTGGACGCGTCCGGGGTGGCGTACGAGGAGGCGGAGGGCGAGGCCGCCTTCTACGGCCCGAAGATCGACGTGCAGATCGCCGACCCGGCAGGCCGTGAGTCCACCCTGTCCACCGTGCAGATCGACTTCCACCAGCCGGCCCGCTTCGACCTGCACTACATCGGCGCCGACGGCGCGAAGCACCGCCCGGTGATGGTGCACCGCAGCGTCATCGGCAGCGTCGAGCGGGCCGTCGCCCACCTCGTCGAGGCGCACGCCGGCGCCTTCCCGGCCTGGCTCGCCCCGGTCCAGTTGGCCGTCCTGCCGGTGTCCGAGGAGCAGGAGGGGTGTGCGGCGGCGGTCGTACGGCAGGCCCGGGAGCTGGGCCTGCGGGCGGAACTCGCCGCTCCCGCCGACGGCACCCTGGGCGCCCGGATCCGCGCGGCCCGCCTGGTGCCCTACCAGGCGGTGATCGGTGCGCGCGAGGCCGAGGCCGGGCTGGCCGCCGTACGCCTGCGGGACGGCCGTAGGCCCGGCGGGCTGCCGGTGCCGGAGTTGCTGTCCCGGGTCGCCGCCCGGGTCGCCGCACGCGGTACCGCCCTGTGGGAGTGACCGGAGTGATCTAAGGTCGGCTTGACGGAAGGAGTTCGCCGTGACCGGTCAGCCCATCCCCCTGATCATCGACTGCGACACCGGTGTCGACGACGCCCTCGCCCTGCTGCTGGCGGTGCGCCACCCGGGCCTCGATCTGCGGGCGGTGACCTGCGTGGCCGGCAACACGGACGTCGACGGTGTGGTCCGCAACACCCTGACCGTGCTGGAGCAGGCGGGCGCCCCGGACATCCCGGTGGGCCGGGGCGCCGAACGCCCGCTGATCGAACCCGCCCGCCCGGCCCGGCACGTGCACGGTTCGGACGGCATGGGCGACCTCGGCCTGCCCGCCCCGGCCCGCCGCCCCGCCGACCTGGACGCGGTCGCTCTCCTGCGCCGCGAGATCCTCGCCTCCCCCCGCCCGGTCACCCTCGTCCCCACCGCCCCGCTCACCAACATCGCCCTGCTGCTGCGCACCCACCCCGAGGTGACCCGCAACATCGAGCGGATCGTCTTCATGGGCGGCGCGGTGGCCGTCGGGAACGCCACGCCGGTCGCCGAGTTCAACGTCTGGCACGACCCGGAGGCGGCGGCGATCCTGCTCACGGCCGGTGTGCCGATCACCATGTACGGCCTGGACGTGTTCATGCGGGTCGTGGTGGACGCCCCGGACGTCCACCGGCTGCGCGCGAGCAGCGACCCCGGCACCCGGCTGGCCGGCGAACTCCTCGCGCACCGGCCGACCACGCAGGGCGAGGCCCCGGAGGCGGAGGAGGCGGGCGGCCTCGGCGACGCGGGCGCGGTGTGCGCGGTCGCCGACCCGGCCGGCATCACCACCCGGCTCCTGCCGGTCGAGGTCTCCTTGGCGCCCGGCCCGGCCCGGGGCCAGACGATCGTCGACCGCCGCCCCCGCCCCGGCGAGTCCGAGATCCACGAGGGCGAGCGCGAACAGGCCCTGGTGGACGTGGCGTTGCAGGTCGACGTGGACCGGTACGTGAAGCTGTACCTGGAGACGGTGGAACGGCCCTGAGGCGGAGTGGCCCTAGTAGTGCTTCGTTAGGTTCTGGCTCTGGTTCTGCTGGTCGGCAGGGGTCGGCCGCAGGTGGTGCAGGTGCCGGTCCAGCACCTCAACAGGTCCTGAAGGACGTCGAGGACCTGGTAGAGGGTCAGGCCGGCATCGGGGCTTTT
>NZ_JBSFKD010000004.1:0-169174 GCF_053598395.1 Streptomyces sp. NPDC001135
CCTGCTCCAGTGCCTGGCGCAGCGACTGCAGGCTGGAGCGGGTGGCGAAACCACGCAGGGTGAGATTGCGCCACGCCCGGTAGAAGAAGCCCGGGAGGCGTCCCCCGGGCCCTCTCGTTTGGATCATCCCGGCGTCGGCTGGAAGGCACCCCACCTCACAGCCGGCCTGATCCGAACGGCAGGGCCTAGTCGCGGACCGCCACGCGCTCCGCTTCCGCCTCCTGCACGGTGGACCTGGCGACCACGAGGGTCGGCTGGGTACGACGGCTGCGCAGACCGGTGAGGGTGATCAGCAGGCCTGCCGCCGCGATGCCGGTGGCGACGAGGAAACCGGGCCGGTAGCTGTCGAGGACGGCCTGCGGGGTGGCGTGCGCCGGAGCGCCCGCGGTCACCACGGCCGTGACCACGGCCAGGAAGATCGCGCCGCCGACCTGCACCGAGGTGTTGAGCAGACCGGAGACCATGCCCTGCTCGTGGTCCTCGACCCCGTTGGTGGCCTGGATGTTGAGCGACGGGAAGACCAGCGCGCAGGCCGCGCCGATCAGCAGCATGGACGGCAGGATCACGGCCGCGTACACCGGGTCGAGGTCGACGCGCAGGAACAGCGCGTAGCCGAGGACCATGAAGGTGAAGCCGGTCGCGATCAGCCGTGCCGTACCGAACCGGTCGACGATCGCACCCACCTTCGTGGAGGACACCGCCACGAGCGCGCCCGCAGGCAGGAACGCGAGTGCGGTGTGCAGCGCCGACCAGCCGAGCAGCGACTGCATGTAGAGCGTCGTCAGGAACTGGAAGCCCACGTACGAGCCGAAGAACGCGACCGCCCCGAGCTGGGCGCGGACCTGGCTGCCCGAGCGCAGCACGCCCAGCCGGATCAGCGGGCTCGGCGAACGCCGCTCGACCAGGACGAAGACGGTCAGCAGCACCGCGACGGCCAGGAACGACAGCAGGGTGCGGGCCGAGGCCCAGCCGGCCTCGGGGGCCTGGACGACGGTGAAGACCAGCAGCAGCATCGACGCGGTGCCGAGGACGGCGCCGGGGATGTCGTACCCGTCGTGGTTCTCCTCGCGGGCGCTGCGCGGCAGTAGTCGCAGGCCGGCGAGGAGCGCGACGAGTGCGATCGGCGCGGGCAGCAGCATGGTGAAGCGCCAACTGGCCTCGGTGAGCAGGCCCGAGAGCACCAGGCCCATGGAGAAGCCGGTGGCGGCGCAGGTGGTGTAGATCGAGAGGGCGCGGTTGCGCAGCGGGCCCTCCGGGAACGTGGTGGTGATGATCGACAGGCCGGCCGGTGCCGTGAAGGCCGCGCTCAGGCCCTTGACGAAGCGGCTGGCGATCAGCAGCGGACCGGAGTCCACCAGCCCGCCGAGCAGTGAGGCGAGCGCGAAGACACCGAGCGCGACGAGGAACACCTGCCGTCGGCCGAGCAGGTCGGCGGTGCGTCCGCCGAGGAGGAGCAGGCCGCCGTAGCCGAGGATGTAGCCGCTGACGATCCATTGCAGCGTCGACGTGGACAGGTGCAGGTCGGAGCCGATGGACGGCAGCGCGACGCCGACCATCGACACGTCCAGCGCGTCCAGGAACATCGCCGCGCAGAGCACCAGCAGGGTGCCCCACAGCCGGGGAGTCCAGCGCACCGCTGAGGACGGGGACGCGGGGGTGGTGAGCGGAGAGGTCATACCGAGGACACTACATGCGCATGCATCGAATGCAAATGCATTTAATGCCGGTGCAATAATCTTGTTTCTCTGCTACGGTGCGCTCATGGCGTCGAACAGGGCCGAACGGGCGCTCGTGGAGCAGTGGCGGGGCATCCTCGCCCTGCACGCGCACACCCAGTGCGAGCTGGACCGGGCGCTCGGCGGACACGGCCTGTGCGCCAGCGACTTCGAGGTCCTCGACCTGCTGGCCGAGGGCACGGCGGACGGCGGCTGCGCCTACCGCGTGCAGGAGATCTCCGAGCGCGTCCATCTCAGTCAGAGTGCGCTGTCCCGGCTGATCGGCCGCCTGGAGAAGGACGGCCTGGTCGAGCGCGCCATGTGTGCCGAGGACCGGCGCGGGGTGCGCGTGGCGCTCACGGCGAAGGGGCGCGCGCTGCACGGCGAGGTGCGGCCGGTGCAGCGCGCGGTGCTGGCCCGGATGCTGGGCGACGCCGGCTGATCGGGCGTCAGATCCCACCCTTCTCCCGCCACAGCGCGGCGAGCGACTGATCACCGGACACGCTCGGCACGGGCCTCCGGTTCCACAGGGCCAGGTACAACTCGTCCGCGGGCCCGGACAGTTCGGCCTCGGCCTGCCCGCTCTCCTCGCGCACGGTCACCGGCGGCTCGGCCGTCAGCCGTACGGTCCACACCGCGTCCGTCCCCGCGTCCAGTGCCCGCACCCGCAACAGGCGCGGCTCCGGCGTGCGCACACGGCTCTTGGGCCGGGCGTGGAAGCCGCGCAGCAACTCGTCGATGCCGTCCACCGCGAAGTCCGGGTCGATCGGCGACGCCGTACCGCCGCGCGCGGCCTCGGCGTCGGAGCGGTGGATGGTCGTCTCGTGCGCCTGCCGGCGGGTCCAGAACGCCAGCGGTGAGGGGTTGGGCGCCGGATGGAAGGTCCAGCACCGCACGTCGGCGGGCGCGGCGGCGAGGGTGTCGACCAGAAGGCGGTGGCTGTCCCGGTACCAGTCCACCAGCTCGGCGCCGTCCAGGTCCGGCGGGTCACCGAGGGGCCGCGGCTCCGGGTGCCCGTCGGCGACGAGGGCCGCTGCCCAGCGGTGCACCGCGCCGGTGTGCCGCAGCAGGTCGCGCACCTGCCACTCCGGGCAGGTCGGCACCTTGGCGTCGGTCCCCGCCGCGGCGGCGGCCACCGCGAGCAGCCGGCCCTCCCGGTCCAGGGTCTGAAGGAAGTCGGCAGTGTCCATGGGGTGAGTGTGCCGGATGGAGTGCGCTCGAAGATCGGCACTTTCTGTGTGGGCCTACGGCCGGCCACCGCCCTCCTCGGTACGGCTCGGTCGCGCGGTGGCGAGCAGGTTGCGCCGGGCACCGTGTGTACGGCGGACTCGCGCTGCGACGCCGGCGTCCGAAGGCCCCGGCAACCGCCCGGTCCACGGGCTCTCCGCGTCAGCCGCCCATCGAACGCCGCGTGGAGACCCCGATGACCGCGGCGACGGCGGCCAGTGCCGCGACGCTGGTGAGTGCGGCCGGGAGGGAGAACCAGTCGGCCATGAACCCGATCGCGGGCGGCCCGAGGAGCATGCCGCCGTAGCCCAGTGTCGAGGCGACGGCCACGCCGGAGGGACCGGTCAGTGCGCCGGCCCGCTCGACGGCGACCGGGAAGAGGTTGGCGAGGCCGAGCCCGGTGACGGCGAAGCCGGTCAGCGCCGCCCACACGGACGGCGCGAGCGAACCGAGCAGCATGCCCGCCGCCGCGACGGTGCCGCCGGCGATCACCGTACGGGCCCGGCCGAGACGCTCCAGCATGGCCGTGCCGGTCGCCCGGCCCAGGGTCATGGCCAGCGCGAAACACGCGTACCCGGCCGCCGCCGCGCCGGACGACGCCGACAGGTCCTGCTGGAGGTGCAGTGCACCCCAGTCGGCCATGGCGCCCTCGCCGTAGGCGGTGCACAGCGCGACCAGCCCGAAGACGACGACCAGCCCACGGCCACCGGCCTGCCGCGGCGCGTTACGGTCCGGTGCCGCCTTCGGCGAGGGAAGCCGGTCCGCCGGCGCGGGAGGCTCCTGCCGCAGCAGGACGCGTCCGGCGACGGCCGTGACGAGCAGCCCGGTCAGAGTGAGGCCGAGCAGATGCCGGGCGGGGGAGAGCGCGCCGGCGACCAGACCGCCGAGTCCGGCGCCGATCATGCCGCCGAGGCTGAACGCGGCGTGGAACGTGGGCATGACCGGCCGTCGCAACGCTGCCACCAGATCTACGGCGGCGCTGTTGAAGGCGACGTTGATGCCGCCGTAGGCGGCGCCGAAGAGGAGGAGTACGGCGCCGAGGGCGGGTGCCGAGTGGGTCAGCGGGGGGAGGCTGACGCTGAGGGAGAGCAGGACGGCGCAGACCACGGTGACCGGGTGGCTGCCGTAGCGGCGGCAGAGCCGCCCGATGAGGGTCATGGTGACCACGGCACCGGCGGAGACACCGAGCAGGGCCAGCCCCAGGTCGCCGGCGGAGGCGTCGGTCTGCTCCTTGATGTCGGGGATTCGGACGACCCAGCCCGCGAAGACGAAGCCGTCCAGGGCGAAGAACGCGGTGAGGGCGGCGCGGAGGGGGGTCAGGTCACGGCTGTCACCCGGCACGACACTATGCGAAAGGGTTTTGTTTATTTGCGGCACAAACTCAGAGTAGGGGGGTACGCGGGATGTGGGCAAGCGAAATGCCGGGGGTGGCCGGCCGTGGCCCCGGCGCGCCGCTGTGGACACCGCGCTGCCAGGGCCGCACGTCCATGCGGGGACCGACATGGCTTGACCTGCGGCGACTTGTGCCTTCCCGGCACGGCGGCGGCGTCAACACGGCGTAGCCGTATGCTCCGTTCCGCGTACGTGCGCGGGCACAGGACCCGTGCCGCCGCCGGATACAGGTCGGTTAATGCTTGCTCACGAGCTGGTTGCCGACGGGTGAGCGGTCCATGATGGCCCCATGACGTTGGCCTCGCGCGCACTCGCGCAACTGGCGACCTGGCCCGACCTGAGGCAGGCGGTCCCGAGCTGCGGCCTGGGGCAGGCGGTGAGTTCGGCCCAGGGCGAGATCGCCCACTTCCACTCGGACCGCGATGTCGATCTGCGGCTGACCGACCGGGCCGTCCGCCGGTTCGCCAAGGACTTCAGGGACTCGGGGGCGATCAGGATCGTGCCCGGCTCTCAGTGGGTGACCCTGCGCCTCGACGCCGCGAGCGACGTCGACCTGCTGCTGACGCTGGTGAGCGTGGCGCTCCAGGCCCAGCAGGCCTGGCCCGACCCGGCCGACCGGCCACTGCTCGGCTGCAACGACCAGCGGGGCGCGGGGTTCGTGAAGGCCGACCTCGGCGCCTTCTGAGGTCGTCGGCCGTCACACCGCCAGGACCCGGACGCCCGCTTCCTCGAAGCGCCGCACCGTCTCCTGCGTCACCGCCGTGTCCGTCACGAGCGTGTTCACCAGCTCCGCCCCGCAGATCCGGGCGAACGCCCGCTGGCCCAGCTTGCTGGAGTCCGCGGCGACCACCACCCGCTCGGCGCGCTCGCACAGCAGCCGGTTGATCGCCGCCTCGGCCTCGTCGTGGGCCGCCGCGCCGTGCGTGACGTCGAAGGCGACGACACCGAGCACCGCCACATCGAGCGTGATCTGCCCGAGCACCCCGTCGGCGAGGGGGCCGATGAGTTCGTACGACTGCGGGCGCGCCACCCCTCCCGTCACCACGATCTTGAACTGGGGCCGTACGGCGAGCTCGTTGGCGATGTTGAGCGCGTTGGTGACGATGGTCAGCGCGGGCGAGGCGCTGGACAGATCGCCGCGTACAGCCAGGGCGCGGGCCACCTCCGTGGTGGTCGTGCCGCCGGTCAGGCCCACCGCCTCGCCCGGCGCCAGCAGATCGGCCACGGCCTTGGCGATGCGCTGCTTCTCCGAGGCGCGGCGGGCCGTCTTGTAGCGGAGCGGGAGTTCGTACGACACCCCGTGCACCACCGCTCCGCCCCGGGTGCGCACCAGCATCTGCTGCTCGGCGAGCTGGTCGAAGTCCCGGCGGATCGTCGCCGCCGACACCTCCAGCTCGGCCGCCGCCTCCTCGACCTCCAGCCGGCCGCGTTCGACGAGCAGTTCCAGCAGCGCCTTCCAGCGGGCGTCCCGGGACATCCGCAGCCTCCGTTCCGAAGTGTTCCCGGTGACCCTAGCGCACCTCACTCTGCGCACGAATGCTTGATTGTGCTCGAAAGATCGCTATATCTTGCAGGAACAATCAGCAAGGGGAGGGTGTGGGCATGACCCATGTCGAGAACGAGCTGAACAGCCAGCCGGAATGCTGGATACGGGCGGCCGAAGAGGCGGGGCGGTACCGGGACGCACTGCCGGGGCCGGGGGAGCGGGTCGCGATCGTGGGGTGCGGGACCTCGTACTTCATGGCGCAGGCGGTGGCCGGCCTGCGGGAGAGCGCCGGCCAGGGTGAGACCGACGCGTTCGCGGCTTCCGAGTTCCCGCACGGGCGGTCGTACGACCGGGTGGTGGCCCTCACCCGCTCCGGTACCACCACCGAAATACTCGGCCTCCTGGGCGAGTTGAGGGGCGGGACACGCACCACGGCCGTCACCGGCGACCCCGGCACCCCGGTCGCGGGCGCCGCCGACGACCTCGTCGTGCTCGACTTCGCCGACGAACGCTCCGTCGTCCAGACCCGGTTCGCCACCACCGCCCTCACCCTCCTGCGCGCCCATCTCGGCCTGCACACCGACTCCGTCGTCGCCGACGCGCGCACGGCCCTCACCACTCCTCTTCCCGAAGGACTGGTCACCTGCACCCAGTTCACCTTCCTCGGGCGCGGCTGGACCGTCGGGCTCGCGAGCGAGGCCGGGCTGAAGATGCGCGAGGCCTCGCTGTCCTGGACCGAGGCCTATCCGGCGATGGAGTACCGGCACGGTCCGATCAGCATCACCGCCGAGGGCACAGCCACCTGGATGCTCGGCGAGGCACCCGAGGGGCTCGCCGGGCAGGTCCGGGCCACCGGCGGGTTGTGGATCGACGGCGGGCTCGACCCGCTCGCCGAACTCGTCCGCGTCCAGCGGCTCGCGGTCGCCGTCGCCGCCGCCCGCGGCCTCGACCCCGACCAGCCGCGTCATCTCACCCGCTCGGTGATCCTCGCCCCCTGAGGCCCGACCCGCGCCCGGAAGGACACCTCACGTGCCCCTCGCGTCCACCGGCGAGCTGGTCACCGCCGCCGCCGAAACCCGTTCCGCCGTCGCCGCGTTCAACGTCATCACCCTGGAGCACGTCGAGGCCGTCATCGCCGGCGCCGAGTCGTCCGGTGCGCCGGTCGTCCTCCAGGTCAGCGAGAACGCCGTCAAGTTCCGCTACGGGCGGCTGCTGCCGCTGGCCCGCGCGGCCGTCGCCGCCGCCGAACGCGCCGCCGTACCCGTGGCGTTGCACCTGGACCATGTGCAGAGCGACCATCTGCTGCGCCAGGCCCCCGACGCCGGGTTCAGCTCGGTGATGTACGACGCGGCCCGGCTGCCGTACGCCGACAACCTCTCCGCGACCCGAGCCGCCGCCGACTGGGCGCATGCCCAAGGGCTGTGGATCGAGGCCGAGTTGGGCCAGGTCGGCGGCAAGGACGGCCGGCCGCCGCTGGACGCCCACGCACCGGGCGCCCGCACCGACCCCTACCAGGCGCGCGACTTCGTGGCCGGCACCGGCGTCGACGCACTCGCCGTCGCCATCGGCAGCGTGCATGCGATGACCACCCGCACCGCCGCCCTCGACCACGGCCTGCTCACCCGGCTGTCCGCCACGCTGTCCGTCCCGCTCGTCCTGCACGGCTCCTCCGGCGTACCGGACGACGGCCTGGTCGCGGCGGTCGCCGGCGGCATCGCCAAGGTCAACGTGGGCACGGCGCTGAACGTCGCCATGACCGGCGCGATCCGGGACTTCCTCGCCGCCCGTCCCGAGGCCGTCGACTCGCGCAAGTACCTCAGCGTCGGCCGGGATGCGATGGCTTGCGAGGTCCGGCGGATCATCGGGGTCCTCGGCTAGGCTCTCTTGACAGCCCTCAGCACCACGAACTTCGGGTCGCTCGCCACCAGTTCACAGTTGCCGAACAACCGCCTCAGCTTCACGTGATATCCCAGATGCCGGTTCCCGACGACCCACAGCTCACCACCCGGCCGAAGCGAGCGCAGCGCCCCCGTGAACATGCGCCACGCCGTCGCGTCGCTCGTCGCCTGGTGGGAGTGGAACGGCGGGTTGTTCAGGACCAGGTCCACACTGCCCGGCGCCACCCCGGCCAGTCCGTCCCCGACCCGGAACTCCGCGTGCCCGGGCACCCCGTTCGCCTTGTACGTCGCCTCCGCCGAGGCCACCGCCTGGAACGACTCGTCCACGAACAGCACTTCGGCCGTCGGGTCCGCCAGCGCCACCGCCGTACCGACGACGCCGTTGCCGCATCCGAGGTCCACGACGCGGCCCGCTCCCGGTCCGGGCAGGTGCCGCAGGAAGAACCGGGTGCCGATGTCGAGCCGGTCGGCGCAGAACACGCCCGCGTGGTTGACGACCGTACGCCCGGAGACCGCGCCGATGCCGTCAGGGAGCACATGGCTGTACGGCCACGGGTTCTCGGGCCGGGACGGCGCCGGGTCCGGGGTGCAGAAGATCAGCCGGGCCTTCTGCCGGGCCAGTGAGGTCCGGGTCGGCCCGATGATCCGCTCGAACAGCTGGAGCGTGGAGGTGTGGATCTCCTTCACCATGCCGGTGCCGACGACCACCGTGCCCGCGTGCACGGCGGGCGCCAGCCGCAGCAGCTGGTCCTCCAGCAGCGCCAGGCTCTTCGGCACCCGCACCAGCAGCACGTCCACCCGCTCCGGCGGCGGATCCTGGGTGGTCAGCAGTCGCACGGCACCGGGCTCGACACCGGCCCGCGCCAGGTTCGCCCGGGTCGCCTCCTGGCTCAGGAAGGAGTCGGTGATCTGCGTCGGCCGGTGCTCCGCGAGCGCCGTGACCAGCGCGCCCCAGCGGTCCCCGAGCACCACGACCGAGCCCGTGAGCCGCACCCTCTCCTCGGCCAGGTGCCGCAGCAGGTACGCGTCGGAGGCATCCCAGGCGCGCAGCCGGTCGCGGGGATCCTCGGGGAAGCGGGACAGCTCGATCTCGCCCCACGGTGTCGTCATACGGTCGCTCATCGTGCCCCCCAGGCTAGCCGAGCCGCAGCTCAGGAGTGGTGGGGCAGGATGGGGGTGTGGACGCGGAGCTGTTTCCCAGGGAGCGCGCGGAGGTCGCACCGGGCGCCGTGCACGTCCCGGACTGGCTGGACGCCGGCCGGCAGCGCGACCTGCTCGCCGCCTGCCGCGCGTGGGCGCGGCCACCGGCCGGCCTGCGCACCGTCCGCACCCCCGGCGGCGGCACGATGACCGCCCGGCAGGTCTGCCTGGGCCGGCACTGGTACCCCTACGCCTACGCCCGCACGGCCGTCGACGGCGACGGCGCCCCCGTGAAACCGTTCCCGGGCTGGCTGGGCGAACTGGGCCGGGACGCCGCCGTCACCGCGCTGGGCCCGCAGGAGCCGTACGCGTACGACATCGCGCTGATCAACTTCTACGACGGCGACGCCCGCATGGGCATGCACCGTGACAGCGACGAGAAGGCGGACGCGCCGGTGGTCTCCCTCAGCCTCGGCGACACCTGCGTGTTCCGCTTCGGCAACACCAGGACCCGCGCCAAGCCCTACACGGACGTCGAGCTGCGCAGCGGGGACCTGTTCGTCTTCGGCGGTCCCTCCCGGCTCGCCTACCACGGAGTACCGCGCGTGCACCCGGGGACGGCCCCGCCGGGGCTGGGCCTGACCGGACGGCTGAACATCACCCTGCGGGTGAGCGGCTTGTAGGGCCTGTCCGGCGGATCCAGTCGCGGACGCGGGGGCCCATCGCGTCGGCGCCCTCCCGCGTCCCGCACCGGGTGCACCGGACCCGCTCGCCCGCGCCGATGAGGCGCCGTCACCGGCCCACGACCCGATCCGCCGGACAGGCCCGGCGGCGGCGCCGGCCACCAGGCCTGCGGATCATGGGAGACTCGCTCTCATGAGCGGCAAGGCGGATCCCCGGACGGCGGGGGAGAGGACCACCTCGAGAGCGCGGCTGGACCGGGGGCGCGGCGCGCTCGGACCCGCGCTGGAGCTGGTGCACACCGGGCGGGCACCGACCCGCGCCGTGCTCACCGCGGAACTCGGGGTCACCCGGGCGACGGCGGGGGCGGTGGCCGCCGAGCTGGAGGCGCTCGGGCTGATCCGGGTGGACGCCCGGCCGGGCGCCGCGGCCGGCTCCCAAGGCCGGCCCTCGCACCGGCTGGAGGTCGCCGAGGACGGCCCGGTGGCCCTCGCCGCACAGGTCCACGCCGACGGCTTCCGGGCCGCGCTGGTCGGTCTCGGCGGGCGGATCGTGGCGACCGCGCCCGGCTGTGAGACCGTCGACGCGGATCCGGCGAAGGTGCTCGGCTCGGTCGTCGAGGCGGGCGCGGAACTGCTGCGCACGACCGGCCTCCGCTGTGTCGGCGCCGGACTCGCCGTGCCGTCGGCGGTGGCCGAACCGGACGGCCTCGCCCTCAACCCCCTGCACCTGGCCTGGCCCGTCGGCGCCCCGGTCCGGCGGATCTTCGCGGAGTGCGTCCGCGCCGCGGGCATCACCGGCCCGGCCTTCGCGGGCAACGACGTCAACCTCGCCGCGCTCGCCGAACACCGGCACGGCGCCGGGCGGGGCGCCCGGGACCTGCTGTGCGTGGCCACCGGGCACCGGGGCGTCGGTGGCGCGCTGGTGCTGGACGGCCGTCTGCACACCGGCAGTTCGGGTCTCGCCCTGGAGGTCGGTCACCTCACCGTCAACCCGGAGGGCAGGGCCTGCCACTGCGGCAGCCGCGGCTGTCTGGACGTCGAGGCCGACCCGCTGGCCCTGCTCGTGGAGGCCGGCCGCGAGCCGGGCCCCGAGGTGTCCCTGCTCCAGCAGGCCGACGACCTGCTGCGCAACCAGTACACCGACCCGGCTGTCCGTACGGCCGCCGAGGCCCTGATCGACCGGCTGGGCCTGGGACTGGCCGGCCTGGTCAACATCCTCAACCCCGACCGCATCATCCTCGGCGGCCTCCACCGCACCCTCCTGGACGCCGACCCCGGCCGGCTGCGCGCGGTCGTCGCCGACCGCAGCCTGTGGGGCCAGAGCGGCGGCGTACCGATCCTGCCCTGCACGCTCGACCACAACAGCCTCGTCGGGGCGGCCGAACTGGCCTGGCAGCCGGTGCTGGACGACCCGCTGGGGGCGCTGCGGTGACCGCTTCGGCCGTGGAGATCCTGCCCGCCCGCCGCATCCGCCTGGTCGAGACGGCCCTGCCCGAGCTGTCGGGCCGCCACCGCTCGGCGATGGACCGCGCGTGGGAGGAGGCCGTACGAGCCAATCCGGCCCTGTTCGACGGCCCGGTGGCCGCGCTGACCGGACTCGAACGGGACGGTGCCGACGGTCTGGTGCTGTCCTGGGCACGGGCCACCTACCGGTACCGTGCCCTGCGTCAGGTGCCCGACGCTCCCGCGTACGCGTCCCTGTTCGTGTCCGTGGCACAGCCGGCCGACGACGGACGACTGACGGTGGGCAGGATGGCGCCCTCGACCGCGGCTCCGGGCCGCTGGCAGCTGCCCGGCGGCACCGTCGAACCCCCCGACGGCGACGGTGGGTTGGACCTCGTGACCCTCCGGGCGCACGCGGCCCGTGAACTGGCCGAGGAGACCGGCTCCGACACCCCCGCCGACGCCTTGACGCCGTGGCTGACCACCCGCGGCGGCCGCGGCAACGTCGGGGTCGTGTTCACCGCCCCGCCGCGCCCCGCACGGGAGTTGCACGACCGGTACGCGAAGCTGGTGGAGACGGAGACCGCCCGGGGCCGCGACCCCGAGTTCGACCGCATCGAGCTGATCGGCTCGACCACCGGCCTGGGGTCGCTCGACGGACCGCACGTCGACTATCTGCGACCGGTGCTCGACGCCTACACGGACGTCTGAGCCTCAGGCGCGACAGGTCCTCGTTCCCGGCGCGGTGACCGCCTACGAGCAGCTGCCGGCGCCGCCAGCGGCGCGGGGAACCGCGCCGACCAGCCACGGACGGCCCGCAGCCGCCGAACCACCGGTCCACGCAGGCGTTCGGACAAGGACGATCACCGCCAGTCGACGGCGAACGCCCGCCCAGGATGCTCGGTGAGCATCCGGTCCACCAGCTCCGCACCCAGCTCCAGCTCGAACCGAGGCCGAGCCCCGCGCAGCAGATACGGCATACCGGGCCCGCCGTCGACCGAGCGGCCGCCGGGCACCACGGTGTCGCCGCCGAGCAGCAGCCGGTCGCCGAAGCCGGCCTCCGCCAGGGCCCGTACCGCCTCCGGCGTCCGCCAGTCGGTGGCGTGGTGGGCGCGGGAGGGCCCGTCGAACGCCAGCCAGCAGCCCGACGCGGCGGCCTGGCGCTGCACCACCGGGTCGGGGAAGCGGTTCAGATGGCCGAGGATCACCCGGTCGCCGGGCACGTCCAACGCGCCGCACAGCAGGTCGAGTACGTCCAGCGCGCCGGTGCCCAGCTCCAGGTGCACGGCGATGGGCGCGCCGGTGGCATGGTGCGCCTCGGCCGCCGCCGTCATGGTCCAGCGGGCGTGCGCGTCGAGCGTGTGGAAGCCGCCCGCCACCTTGATCAGACCGGCGCGCACCCCGGTCGTACCGATGCCGTCGGTCAGCTCCGACACGAACAGTCCGGCGAGGCCGGCACCGCGCACCCTGCCGAGCAAGTCGGCGTCGTAGTGGGCGCCTTGATGCAGTCCTGTGGCGCACACCAGACGCACACCAGTGGCCCGGGACAGCTCCGGCAGGTCCGCCGCCCGCCGTCCCATGCCGTACGGCGTCCACTGCACGACGGCCGCCCCGCCCGCCGCCCGGAACGCGGCCAGCTCGGCCCGCGCGGCCGGCAGGTCGTCCAGCTCCTGTCCGGGCAGCTGTGGGCTGCGCAGGAAGAGATGATCGTGTGCGTCGCACACACCCAGCTCCTCGGGCCGGATGTCGCCGAGGACCGTACGGACGTGACTCACCACTGCCGCCCGCGCGGGAGCCGGTCACGGCCGGGTGCGGACAGGTGCAGCACCTGGAAGAGGTCACCGTCGGCCTTGGGAGTGTCGTGCTCCCAGAGCGAGAAGTGGACCAGCTCCCAGGCGCGCGTGTCCACGGCGGACGCCGCCAGCACCGCACCGTCCTCCACCGCCAGCCGCTCGGTCTCGGCCGCCGCGTCCGCCATGAAAGCCGCCAACTCCACGCCCTCCGGCACTGGTTGGCGGCGGCGCACGGCGAACGAGGGTGCGGAACCGGTGGCGGCGCCCTCCTCGAACGCCAGGCCGGTCCACTGCCGGATCGCAGGCCGCCCGAAGCTGTCGACGGGACCCTGGAAGGCCCCTCCCCACAGGAAGCTGTTCATGCCCTCCATCGTGTTCCAGAGGTAGAACGGCCCGTACTGGTTCACCGGCGAGCCGTGCACCCCGCGCTCGCGCAGCACGTACGTCTTGATGCCGAGGCCGTCCCAGTCGTCCAACAGGTGCGCCACGCGGGCGACGCGGGAGCGGATGATCCCCATGTCGTAGTCGGCGGGCAGGGTGAACTCGTACTGCATGGCGTGCATCTCGCGAATCCTCTCTCAGGCGGGGTAGTCGGCCACGTGCGTGCGCCACTCGGTCGTCGTGCCGTCCTCGGCGGCCTCCACGACCGCGAGATGCGTCATGAAGGTGCGGGGCGCGGCGCCGTGCCAGTGCCATTCGCCCGGCTCGATCCACACCGTGTCGCCCGCGCGGATCGCCTCCACCTCACCGCCCTCGCGCTGCACCAGTCCCTCGCCCTCCAGCACGTGCAGCACCTGCCCGTGCGGGTGCCGGTGCCAGGCCGTGTGGGCGCCCGGGGCGAAGTGGACGTTGAACATGCGCAGCCGGGACGGGGCCGGGGGTGCGGCTGTCTCGTCCAGCCAGACCGTGCCGGTGAAGTTCTCCGCGGGGCCCTGCCGGGTGTCGGGACGCCGTCTGGTGATGTGCACGTGACTCAGTTCTCCTGTCCGGGAGTCCGGGGTGCGAGCAGGGAGAGCAGACCGCGCACCCCGGCGTCGAAGGCGGCGGGGGAGCCGGAGGCGCGGGCGAGGACGTAGCCGCCCTGCACGGTCGCGAGGACGGCCGCGCCGATCTCCTCTCCGTCCAGCGAGGGCGCGAACTGCCCTTGTCGCTTGCCTTCTTCGACGATCCCGGCGATCCGCTCCCGCAGCCACGCGATCGTCTCGTCCACCGGTGCGCGCAGCTCGTCGCTGGCGATCACGTCCGGGTCCATGGTCAGCCGGCCGACGGGGCAGCCGCGCAGCACGTCGCGCTCGCGCAGCAGGTACGCCTCGATCCGCTCGTAGGGCGTGCCCGGCCCGTTCAGGACGCGCTCCACCGCGGCGCGCAGCTCGTCGGCGGTGCGCCGGATCGCCGCCAGGGCGAGGTCCGGCTTGCCCTTGAAGTGGTGGTACATGCTGCCCTGGCCGGCGCCCGCGCGCTCCAGGATCGCCTTGGGGCTCGTGCCCACGTACCCGCGCTCCCACAGCAGCTCGCGGGTGGACTCGATCAAGCGTTCCGAGGTGCTCATGGGCCTACTGTACATACTAGTAGTTACAACTCGCCAGTTCGGTGGGAGCACTCGCACCCCACCGTCGTACTCCCGCGGAGGTACGCGCACTGCCGCCGGCCGCACGACGACCCGGACCCTGCGCCGGAGGGAGTCTCTTGACATCCCCGAAGACCGGGGAAGGCCGAGCCGACAACGGAGATGACCCGAGATGCAGAACCTGGCCGACTGGGGCGCCGGCGGACCCGGCCCGTGGATCCTGTTCGTCCCGCTGATCTGGGCGGCCGTCGTGATCGGCGCCGTCACGTACCTGCGGCGCACCGGCCTGCGCCGCGGCGGCCCCTGGCGTTCGACGGACGGCGGACGGCCCGCGGGGGACTCGCCGCTCGCGGTGCTCGGCCGCCGCTTCGCCTCGGGCGAGATCGACGAGGACGAGTACTGGCGCCGCCTGTCGGTCCTGGAGGAGCGGTTCGGCCGCACGGGCAAGGGGGGCGCGGCATGACCACGACGACAGCACCGCGCGCCGCGGCTCGCGTGGTCGACGCGGTCAAGGTATACGGCGGCGACACCGCCGTACGCGCCCTGGACGGCGTCGACGTCTCCTTCCCGCGGGACGCTTCACGGCGATCACGGGGCCCTCGGACCCCGGCAAGTCCACCCTCATGCACTGCGCGGCCGGCCTCGACACGGGCGGTGTACGGGCGGTCGGAACTCGCCGGCGACTACCCGCGCGGCCTGGGCCGCACCGCACCCAGGACGCGGACACCCGCCTTCCTGGGCTGGGTGCTGGTGTGGGCCTCGGGCGGCACGAACGACACCGCGCAGTGACCGCGTCGCACCGGCCGTGGCGCCTACGTGCCGGGTCGCTCGGGACCGCGTGCGGGTGCGGGTCCGTTGTGGCTGGTCGCGCCGTTCCCCGCGCCCCTGGGGGCAGTGGCCCGCGCTCCTGAGGGTGCGGTGGCGCGCATCGCGCCGTGGCTGCTGGCTGCGGGCAGTCGTGCCGTTGGGGCGGCACAGGCGGGCGGTGGGGCTGGCGGGCCGACCCCCGCCCCCACCGTCGTACCGCGAGGTTCCTGCCCGGTCGGCTGGGAATCGCCGGCCGGGCGGGAGCCTATGTCCCGGACACGCCCGACACGTGTGCCACCGCGGGGCCGGTAGCCGCGGCGCCGACCGGAGTTCCGGCGGCACCCGGCGCGACGGCACCCACGGACGCTGCGGCGACCGGCGCGACGGCACCAATGGGTGTTGCCGCACTGACAGGCGCCGCGGCGGCCACCGGGATCGTGGAGTGGACAGGGGTGACCCTGGCCGTCGGTCGCGGCTCCGCAGGACGGCGCGGCACGCTCGCCGGATGGGGCCGCACCACCGCCGGTGCGGACAGGGTGAACCAGACGACCTTGCCGTTCTCGCCGTCCGGCCGCGCCCCCCAGCTCTCGCTGACCGCCGCCACCATCGCCAGCCCCCGACCACAGGTGGCCAGCGGGCCGGCGTCGGGCGGGACCGCGGCGTCGGCGGGCACCGGAAGCCGTGGATCGTTGTCGCGCACCGAGACGGTGAGCCGGTCCGGTGCCAGCTCCAGCTCGACCGTGCACGACTTGTCGGGCCTTGCGTGCCGGTGGACGTTGCTCAGCAGCTCCGTCACACCGAGCGCGGCCCGGTCTATCAACGCGTCCATGTGCCAGTAGCGCAACTGCGCAGATACGATTCTGCGGACCTGGCCGATCCGCGACGGCAGGGCTTGGAGCTCCACCGTGCAGTGCCTGCTCGGGTGACTGATCACGGCTGCGACTCCCCGATGTAGAGGTCCGAACGGACCGGAAGAACACGGAGAACAACGGATCCAGCAGGGTGCTTGCGTCCAAACGTCCGCCTGCTGTCATGGCCGGCGGGCTGGTTCGCAGCGTTATCGCCGGTAAACCCAGAGTGACGTGAGACCAGCGTGACGCAGTGGCTGTCCGCCCGCAACTCGCCGCAACGGACCACTGCTCACCGCTGCGCGGCCGTGCGGCTCAGCGGTGTGCGGCCGTGGCTCAGCGGTGTGCGGTCGTGCGTTCCTCAGCCGCCGCGCCCGGCGGCGCGCCGCACCGCCTCGATGAACCGCCGTGCCGCGGGCGGACCCGGCTCGCCCGGAGCGGGGTCGCGCTCGCCCAGCGTCAGCAGGTACCGCTTGCCGTTGAGGTCGGCCAACGCCTTGTCGTCCGGCCCGAACCACGGCTTGGACGCGCGCACCGCCTGCACGGGAGCGCTGTCGATCTCGCTGCCGTAGCTGGTGAGCAACTCCACCCTGCCGTCGTTGATCCGGACCTCCCCGGCCCGGGTGAGCGAACGCAGCCGCTTGCCGATCCGCACGCCCCTGGCCGTGAACTCAGGCTCCGCCATCCTTCGCCGCCCCCTTGCCCGTGTGCTTCCGTGATCCAGTGTGCGCCCCCGTCAGGGCCTGCTCGAGGGACGATCGTCCCGTCGCGTGCAGTCTGCCTCCGTGCGGCCGGGAGCACCAGTACACGCGGGGCGCCTGCGACAGCCGCCCGGAGCACTCCCGCCACATGCGCCCCCGAACACCTCGCGCACCTCGCCTCAGGGCGGCTTTGGGCGGCTCAAAGATGCGTTTATGCAGGTGGGAAGCTGTCTGAAAGATGCCTATGCTCGAGGGTGCCGGCCGCGCGAGGCGTCGTCGGCGCTCAGCGTAAGGAGCACCGCCGTGAGCATCACCCACCAGACCCGGACCGGCGCGACCCTCGATGTCGACCGCAGCGACACCGCCTACCGCGACTGGCTGAAAGAAGCCGTCCGCAAGGTCCAGGCCGACGCCAACCGCTCGGCGGACACCCACCTGCTGCGATTCCCGCTCCCCGAGCACTGGGGCATCGACCTCTACCTGAAGGACGAGTCGACGCACCCGACCGGAAGCCTCAAGCACCGCCTCGCCCGCTCCCTGTTCCTCTACGGCCTCTGCAATGGCTGGATCCGTCCCGGCCGGCCGGTGATCGAAGCCTCCAGCGGCTCGACCGCCGTCTCCGAGGCCTACTTCGCGAAGCTGATCGGCGTGCCCTTCATCGCGGTGATGCCGCGCACGACCAGCGCCGAGAAGATCCGCCTGATCGAGTTCCACGGCGGCCAGTGCCACTTCGTGGACGACTCCCGCAAGATGTACGAGGAGTCCGCACGCCTCGCGGTGGAGACCGGCGGCCACTACATGGACCAGTTCACCTACGCCGAGCGGGCCACCGACTGGCGCGGCAACAACAACATCGCCGAATCCATATTCCGTCAGCTGGAGTTGGAGCGGTTCCCGGAGCCCGCGTGGATCGTCGCCACGGCCGGCACCGGCGGCACCTCCGCGACCCTCGCCCGTTACGTCCACTACATGCAGTACGACACCCGCATCTGCGTCGCCGACCCGGACAACTCCTGCTTCTTCGAGGGCTGGACCACCGGCGATCCGGACGTCACCTGCGACTGCGGCTCCCGGATCGAGGGCATCGGCCGCCCGCGCATGGAGCCGAGCTTCGTGCCCGGCGCGGTCGACCGGATGATGAAGGTCCCGGACGCGGCCAGTGTCGCCGCCGTACGCGCCCTGGAGCGGGCCATCGGCCGCAAGGCGGGCGGCTCCACGGGTACCGGACTGTGGAGCGCGCTGAAGATCGTCTCCGAGATGGTGGCCGGAGGCCGTACCGGCAGCGTCGTCACCCTGCTGTGCGACCCGGGCGACCGCTACCTCGACAAGTACTACTCCGACGCCTGGCTCGCGGAGCAGGGCCTGGACATCACGCCGTACACGGCGGCGATCGACACCCTGCTGACGACGGGGGTGTGGCCGGACTGAGCCGGCGGGCGGGTCAGCCGAGGCGCCTCTCCAACTTCGCGACCGCACCGCGGAAGGCGCGGCCCACCCCCGGGCGGGCGAGAGTCCACAGCAGACGGAACGCGGCCGTCCCGTCGAGCGCGAAGGTCATCCGGACCCGGGTCCCGGTGCCGGCCGGGACGAGTCGCCACTCCTCGACCCAGGCGCGCGCCCCCGGCATGTTCGTCACGTCGACGCGATAGGCGTAGAGCTCCGGCGCCTTGGCCGCGACCACCGACTCCTCGAAGCGGCCGCCGCCGCGCAGCCGCACCTGGCGGCCTGCGCCGGCCGGCCGGACGGAAGCCACCCCGGGGAACCATTCCGACCAGCCGGCCGGGTCCTCGGCGAGCGAGCGGAAGACCTTCTCCGGATCCGCGGCGATCTCCCGCGCGAAGACCAGGCGTACCGGGGCGGTCTCGACGAAGTCGGTACCGACCGGGCGCAGACGGTGAGCCATGGTGCCAAACCCCCTCGTAAAGCCCCTGTGCGGAACGGGGTGTTGAGCCGCCAGCCTAACTGGCACACCGTCAGATGTCTTCGGCGTACCCGCCGTCCGCGTCCGGCTCGCCCGCCACCAGCAGCCGCGGCAGATGCTCCGAGATCTCCGCCCGGGCCTCGGCCGGCAGGCCCGCGTCGGTGACGAGCGTGTCCACCTGCTCCAGCGCGGCAAACGAACTCAGGCCCACTGTCCCCCACTTGGTGTGGTCGGCAACCACCACGACCCGGCGTGCGGAGTGCACCAGCCGCCGGTTCGTCTCCGCCTCCGCGAGGTTCGGTGTGGACAGACCGGCCTCGACCGATATGCCGTGCACCCCGAGGAACAGCAGGTCGAAGTGGAGGGCCGCGATCGCCTGGTCGGCGACCGGTCCCACCAGCGAGTCCGACGGGGTCCGCACGCCGCCGGTCAGCACCACCGTGGCCGCGCCCTGCCGCTGGCCGGAGGTGCGCTGCGCCGCGTGGAAGACGTCCGCGACCCGCACCGAGTTCGTCACCACGGTCAGGTCGGGCACCTCCAGCAGCTGCTGCGCGAGCGCGTACGTCGTCGTACCACCGGACAGGGCGATGGCCGTGCCCGGGGTGACCAGCTTGGCGGCGGCCCGCGCGATGTCCTCCTTGGCGGTCAGCTCCAGACCCGACTTGGCCTCGAACCCCGGCTCGTGGGTGCTCGCCTCGACCACGGGCACCGCGCCGCCGTGCACCTTCTCCAGCACCCCCTGACGGGCGAGGGCGTCCAGGTCACGGCGTACGGTCATGTCCGACACCCCGAGCTTGCGGGTCAGTTCGTTGACCCGCACACCACCCCGGCGCCGGACCTCGTCCAGGATCAGGGCGCGGCGCTGCTCCGCGAGGAGGTTCTGATTCTCACTCACGTACGCTCCGGTCCTTTCGCCGCCATCCGTCCGACACGCCCGGCGCACCGCCCCCGACCAGGAGCTTCCGTCCGGCCGGAGATGCGCGGGCGTCCCATCCTTTCACGGGTCGGTACGGGGTGCGCCACCACCTGTCAGACCCGCATGTGACGCCTGTGCCAGGTGTGCCACCTGTGCCCCTGCGGTCCCGCCACCGTCACCCGGATCGGGGAGATTCCCTGACGAGCGGTGCACGCGGCCGGCGCAGCCGAGATCCTGGTGACGGCATCGGCACAGGCTTCGGGCGCGTCACGGGGGTGCGAGAACGGTGGACCGCGCGCAGGAACGCCCCGGCGGGGCGCAGGCGGACAAGGCCGCGGGGCGGGAGGACGGCCGTGCCGCCCCCCTCCCCGCGCCGGAGACCGAGCTGGAACTGCTGGTGCACGGGGTGGGCGGGACCACCCCCGAGGAGATGCTCGGCGACCCGCGTACCGTCCGGGTCACCGGTGACGACACGGCCGCCGTCTTCCGGCGCGCCGAGGACATGGCGGCGGGGGAAGGATCCCGGGACGAGCCGGTCCGGGAGGCGTACGTCTGGTGCAACCTCACCTCCGGCGACGGCAGCCGCGCCCTGTGGCTGGTGTTGCTGCCGTTCATGGTGGTCAACCTCGCCCACTGGATGCGCCCCGCCGCGGCCGGCCGTCACCGCAGCGTCCGTCTGTACGGCCTCCTCGTGCGGCTGGCCGCCCTCACCCTGACCGTGCTGCTGGTGGCCGCCGTCTGCGAGGTGGCTCTGGACCTGGTGGCCTGGCAGTGCGCCGGCGTCCATGACTGCGTCCGCCGCCACTCCTGGCTGGCCTTCCCCGCGGCCTTCGACGGGCACGGCACCTGGTGGAGCCTGCCCGGCCGCCGGCTCGCCCTTGCCGCGCTGGTGCCGACCGCGCTGACCTGCCTGCTCTGGTACCTGTCGCACCGCACCTGGAGCGCGTACGAGTCCCACCAGCCGATGTCCCACGACCCCGAACCGGACACCGACGGCAGCGCGCTGGCCATGCCCGGCTTCTGGTACGGGCGCCGCCTCGTGGCCCGGCTGCGCGCCGCGCACACCGCGGCGGCCCTGCTGACCGTCGCCGCCGCCCTGGCGGCCCCGGCGGCCCGCTTCGACCACCGGCCGGGCGGCCCCGCCGCCCTGGAGTCCGTGGGCCGGCTGCTCACCGCGGCCCTGCTGGCCTGGGCGGCGGCGGTGGTCGCAGTGGTCTGCCGCCGGGGCCGCAGCGAGCGGCGCCTCGATCAGCAGGCCGACCGGCACCTCGTACGGCTCCTGCCGCTGGGCGCGCTCGCCCTGCTGCTGCTCACCGCGGTCTACGCCGGCTGGGCCCGCCCCGGCTGGCGGTCCACCGGGCGGCTGCCGGGCGATCCGGCCTTCGGCGCCCTGATGCTGACCCAGGGAGTGCTGGTCGTCGCGCTCGCCGTGGTGGCCCGGCACCTGCACCGGCGCACTCCCGATCCGCGCGCCGGGATGCGCGGCCTCGGCGGACCGGCCGTCGCGCTGCTCGCCTGCTCGCTGGCCGGTGTGATGTCCGGCGGGCTCGCGCAGCGCGTCGGGGACTGGCTGGACGGCACCCGTGCCCTGCTCCCCGGACCGCCCCTCCTGCTGACCTGGCAGGCGTCGACGATCCCGCCGGTGCTCGCGGTCCTGCTGCTCCTCGCCGCCGGCCTGGGGACGCAAACCGCCCGCCTGGCCCGCGCCGAACGCGCCCGCGTCCGTCACGAGCACCCCGGCGAACCCGAGGACCCGGGCAGGACCCGCGCCATCGCCCAGGTCCGCGCGATGGCCACCCTCACCGACCGGGCACCCCTCGTCGTCGCCGTGCTCACCGCCACCACCCTGCTCCTCGGCGGTGTGGCGCTGGCCGGGGCGCTGACCACGCGGACGACGCCCGACGGAGCGGCCCACCACACCTACGACACCCTCCAGGCCGTCGCCGAGACCTCGCAGGCGCTGGGATCCTGGCTGGTCGGCCTCGGCTTCGTGCTCTTCGTGACCTGGGGCAGGCGGGCCTACAAGGACGCCTCGGCACGGCGCACGATCGGCATCCTGTGGGACGTCGGAACCTTCTGGCCGCGGGCCGCGCACCCGTTCGCGCCGCCGTGCTACGCCGAGCGCGCGGTACCGGACCTGACCTGGCACATCGCCACCTGGACGCACCGCACCGGAGGCAGTCTGGTCCTCTCCGGCCACTCCCAGGGCAGTGTCCTGGCCGCGGCCGCCGCCTGGCAGCTGCCCCCGTCCGTGCGCCGCCGGATCGCGCTTCTGACGTACGGCTCCCCGCTGGAGCGCCTGTACGGCCGCTGGTTCCCGGCCCACTTCGGGCCGCCCGCGCTCGCCGCCCTGCACCGCGACGTCGCCTGCTGGGGCAATCTCTACCGCCGTACCGACCCCATCGGCGGCCCCGTCCGGGTCCCCGACGACGCGACCCCGGAGGTCGACCACGCCCCGCTGCGGGACCCGCTCGCCTACGGCCGCACACCCGAGCACCCCCTCCCGGCGCCCATCCTCGGTCACTCCGACTACCAGGCGGACCCGGCCTTCGGCCGCGTACGGGCCCGCCTGCTGAGCCGGCTGCGCCCGGAACTGCCGGGACCGCGCCCGGAGCCGCCGGCCTCGCGGTGACGCCCGGCCAGGCCGTGTGCTCGGCGCAGTCGATGACCGGGAAACGCGTGCGGCCGGATGCTCAGGGCAGCTCCGGCAGGTCCTGAGCGAACAGCAGGGTCAGGTCGTCGGTGCTGGGGTCGTCCAGCTGGGCGACACGGCCCGCGTGCCGTTCCACCATCGCCTCGAAGGTCTGCCGGGCGGTGCGGCCGTTGCCGAACGCCGGGCCCTTCGGTAGGGCCGTGAAGTACTTCACCAGCGCCTCGGACGCGCCGGGCGCCAGCCGGTACTCGTGCTCGTCGGCCTGCTGCTCCACGATCCTGAGCAGCTCCTCGGGGCCGTAGTCGCCGAAGGTGATGGTGCGGGAGAAGCGGGAGGCGACACCGGGGTTGACGGACAGGAACCGCTCCATCTCCGCCGTGTAGCCGGCGACGATCACCACTACCGCGTCCCGGTGGTCCTCCATCAGCTTCACCAGCGTGTCGATGGCCTCCTTGCCGAAGTCACGCCCGCCGTCCTCCGGGGACAGCGCGTACGCCTCGTCGATGAACAGCACACCGCCGCGCGCCTTCTCGAACGCCTCCTGGGTGCGGATCGCGGTGGAGCCGATGTGCTCACCGACCAGGTCGACCCGGGACACCTCCACCAGGTGCCCCTTCTCCAGCACGCCGAGCGAGGCGAGGATCTCGCCGTAGAGCCGGGCGACCGTCGTCTTGCCGGTGCCGGGGGAACCGGTGAAGACCAGATGCCGCTTGACCGAGGCCGCCTTCAGACCCGCCCGCTGCCGCCGCCGGCCCACCTCGATCATGTCGGTCAGCGCCCGCACCTCGCGCTTGACGCTCTCCAGGCCCACCAGCGCGTCCAGTTCCCCGAGCACGTCCTTCGACGTCCGCACCGGCTTGTCCGGCGCGGCGGCGACCAGCGGCTCCTGCTCCGTGCTGCGCTGCCCCGGGATCGAACCGAGCAGCCCGGGGGAGTGCGACACCGTCTGTACGGCGGTCTCGCGGGCCGGGGACGGCCGCAGACCGCCGCTCTCGTCGCTGGTGCAGTCCTCCACCACCGGGCCTGTCCCGGACCCGGCGTCCGGGCCCGCGTCCGCGAACTCGTAACCACCGCGCGCGCAGCGCTCCGTGCGGCACCTGCGCAGCGTCGCACGGCAGCCGTCGATCACATGGAAGCCGTAACCGCCGCTGCCGCTGACCCGGCAGTTCAGGAAGCTTCCGCGACCGCCCGCGGAGATGTAGAACCCCGCCTCGGCGGGGGAGTCCACCGTGCAGCGTTCGATGGCCGGGTCGGCGCCCTTGGTGACGATCACACCGGTCTGGGTGCCGTCCAGGGTGCAGTTGTTCAGCGTGCCGCCGCTGCCGTGGTCGCGGAACCACGCTCCGGTCGCCGCCTCCCGGATCCGGCAGTCGTCGAGCTGCGCGGTGGCCCCGTCGCTCACCGACACCGCCGTGTTGCGCACCTGCGACAGATCGCTGTCCACGACGTCCGCGCGCGAACCGCGGTCCAGTACGAACAGGGCGTCCGGCACGTCGTGCACCCGGCAGGACTCGAGGACGGCGGTGGCACCGTCGCTGACCCACACCGCCGGATAGTCCCCGGTGCTGTCGAAGATCTCGCACTGGTTGGCGTCCACCCGGGTCCCCGGGTCCCACACCGACAGGCCGTTGCGCCCGAACTGACGGACCGTCGTCCGGGTCAGCGTGAGCACCGAACGGGAGCGCAGGTCGACCGCGTTCTCCGGGATGTCGTGGATGCGGCAGTCGGCGAGGGTGAGCACCGCGTCCGTGTCCAGGGTGACGCCGTCGGTGGTGGTGCGGTGCACATCGCAGTCGGTCAGCTGCGCCGTCGCCCGGTGGGTGACCTGGACGCCGGAGCCACGGACCTCGTAGATCTCACAACCCACCGCCTCCAGCGACGAGTTCTCGCCCGTCGCGGTCAGCCCGGTCCCGGAGGCGTGGTGCACGCGGCAGCGCTCCAGGCGCGGGCGGCCACCGCCACGCACGGCCACGCCCGCCTGCCCGGCCGCGACGACCTCGCACTCCTCGAACACCCCGCCCGCACCGTCGAGGACGGCGATGCCGATACCGGCCGGGTTGTCGACGGTGCACCGGCGCACGGTGGGACGGGCACCGCCGCGCACCTCGATACCCGCCGCGGACCGGGTGACGATCCGCACGTCCATCAGCTCGGGCATGCCCTCCTCGACGAGCAGCGCGGGCGCCGCCGCGTCCTGCCCCTCCACATGGAGGTCCTGCACCACGGCCGAGGCGCACACGGTGAGCGGCACACCGTCGACCGGCGCGATCCGCACCGAGCCGGGTGATCCCTCGGGGCCACGGAGCGTCACCGCCCGCTGGACGACGAGGTTTTCCCGGTAGGTGCCCGGGGCGATGGTGAGGACGTCGCCGTCGGCGGCGGCCTCCAGGGCGGCGGCGAGCGAGGCGTACTCGCCCGTGCGGCGCCGCCACCGCGACGTACCGGTGTGCGTCACCTGGACCGTGCCCTGTGCCATGGCGTTGCTGTGCCCCCACCTCGTCGTCCGGACGGCTCGCTCCCGCAGGGGCCGCGCCGCCGGTGCCGGGACCGCGACCGTGCTCAGCCCCTGGGGCTGGTGCGCGTTCGCGCTCCCGAAGCTGCGTGCCTGTGCGGTTCGCCCGTCCGCGGGTTGTCGCCGAAAGAGCTTCGGCCGGTCCACCGTAGCGTGTGCGTGCAGGGTGGGTTGACCAGAGCCGGAAGGCCGTCAGCTGCCGGTGCCCGCCTTGCCCCAGTCCGGGCCGGCCCGGTCCCAGGCCTGGTCCCAGCGTGCGTACCGCCTGCGGACCATGGTCCAGACGGTCAGCCGCCGGGCGGCTTCGACCAGGCCGGTGGCCAGCAGGGCCGCGCCGATCCCGGCGAGCACCGCGTGTGTCGTCGCGGTGGGGGAGTCCAGCGGGCGGGTCGTTATTCGGCCCTGCGGGTCGGTCCAGAGCCTGAAGTGGTCCCCCGTCTGCGGGGACTTGAGGTCCACCAGGGTGGGGCCGTGCCGGTGGCTGCCGTCCGGTGCGGTCCAGTCCGCGAGAACACGGCGCTGGGTCTCGCGCGCCGTCGAGGTGTCGGGGTCGGTCTCCAGCGGGACTTCGCCCAGATCACGCAGCACCGTGGCCGTGACGAGGTGGCGGGTGCGCTGCTGTTCGCGAACGGCGCGCTGCAGCGAGTGCTGGGCGGCGGTGCCGACCCGCCATCCGGTCACGGGCGCGGCCATGGCGATCAGCACGAGGGTCACGAGGGCCACCCACGCCTCGGCCAGATCGGTCGTGCGGCGCAGCGGATTGTGCCGCCAGCGCCACAGGCCACTGATCGCCCGCATCTCCCCACCCCCTCCCGCTCCGTCATAACCCCCCGCGCGGGCGCGCATCCGCGGCCCGGCGCAAGAGAGAGCGACATCACGTCAGCCGCGGACGGACCCGCACGCGGCCTCTCAGGAACACCTCGTGTCCTGCCAACGACGGGGACCCACCCCCGGTTCCCCCTCATCGCGCCGAGACGGGTGCTACTCCAGCACCCGGACCGGGTCCCCGACCCTGATCGTGCCGGTCGAGAGGGGCACGAGGTTCTGGCCGAAGATCAGGCGCGTGCCGACCTTGCGGTGGCGCGCCAGGGTGCGCAGGGGCTCCCGGCCGCGCACGGCGGTGTCCTGGTCGACGGTGGTGACGACACAGCGTCCGCTCGCCTTCGCGACGCGGAAGACCACGTCGCCGACGGAGATCCGCGACCAGTGGTCCTCCGCCCAGGCATCGGTGCCGGTGACGACGACGTTGGGCCGGAAGCGGTTCATCGGCAGCGGGCCCTCGTGGGCCTGGGCGCCCTCGGCTATCAGGGAGTTCAGGGCGTCGAGGGAGGCGGTCGTGGTGACCAGCAAGGGGTAGCCGTCGGCGAAGCTCACCGTCTCTCCGGGCAGGGCGTACTCGGGATCGACCGGGCGGCGGGTGGCCGGATCGTCCATGTGGACCAGGCGGACGTCCGTCCGCAGATAGGCGCTGCACCAGGTGTGCACGGCCTCGGCCGCCGGGACCGCCTCGACCTTCGTGCCGAAGACGCTCACCGGCACGGTGCCGGCCGGCTCGGGCACCGGCACCGTCAGCGGTGCCCGACCGGGTGCGGACAGTCGAACGCCGCCGCCGGGCAGGAGCTCGGCGGCGGCCAGCGCGAGGCGCGGCTGTTCGCGTTGTGTGACGACCTTTCCCCCGTCGTCGACCAGTGTCCAGCGCCGGTCTCCGGCCAGCCCCCAGGGCTCCACCACGGCCTCCCGGGGTGCCTGACCCCGGAACGCCTTGACCGGATGGACGTGGATCGACTGCACTTCGGCGTTCTCCATGACGCCATCGTGCCAGGAGGCACCGACAGCGCTGGTGCGCCGGTCAGTAGCCGCGGTACTGCTGGTTGTTGTACGGGTCCTGGTAGGGGGCGGGCACGGGCCGCGGCGCGGCCGGGCGCATCGCCTCGTATCCCGTGCCCATCCCCATCGGGCGCTGCTGCTGCGGAGCCTGCGGGCCGGGGTAGCCCCGCGGGGCGCTCGCCTGCTGTGGGATGTAGGCCGTGGGCGCCTGCTGCAGCGGTGCGGGCTGCGGCGTCTGCGGATAGCCGTAGGCGGGGACCTGCGGCGAGGGGGCCGCCGGGAGGGCGGGCAGTGCCGACGGCAGGGCCGGCAGGCTGCTGCCCGTGTCGTAGGCGGCGGGGACCCGGATCGGGGCGATCTGCGGGGTGCCCCGCTCGGCCACGAGCGAGTCGTAGATCGGGGTGTCCGGGAAGGAGGCGGAGTAGTAGCCGCCACCATAAGTGGAGCGGGGGGAGGTCATGGCACATAAGTTAAGCCCACGATGTGCTCGTTGGGGAGACCGATAAGAGGGTTGTTTTCCGTGCCTGGAGTGACCGGGGATCCCCAATCCGAGCGAACTCGGCAAAAATGGACGTCGGTCGACGCTTTAATCGTGTAAAGGGCGGGCTCCTGCGGGGTTACCGCCGGTTGACCGGCGATCTTCCTGCGCGGCCCGGCGGAGAGCGTGCCGCACCCGGGAATAGGTTGTGCGGTAGCGATCACCTGGACCCGGGGGTGCCCGGAAGCCGACACGGATGGGGGCGGACATGTCAATGCCGAAAGGGTCGAACACGCCGGTGCCGACCGCGGCCCTGCGCGTCGAACTGGGCTGGCGCCCGGGACCCGGGGTGCCCGACGCGGACGCCTCCGCGCTGCTGCTCGCCACCGGAAAGGTCCGCTCCGACGCCGACTTCGTCTTCTACAACCAGCCCGCCCACCCCTCCGGCGCGGTGCGCCACGAGGACAAGAGGACGACCGGCGCGGGGGTCACGGACACCCTTTGCGTCGACCTCGCGCGCGTGGAGGACACGATCGAGCGGATCGTCCTCGCCGCCTCCGCCGACGGCGGGACCTTCGGGCAGGTCCCCGGCCTCTACATCGAGGTGACCGAGGCCGTGACCGGCCGGACGGTCGCCCGCTTCGACAATCCAGGCGCGACCGTCGAGACGGCCTTCGTGCTCGGCGAGTTCTACCGCCGCCAGGGCGCGTGGAAGTTCCGCGCCGTCGGCCAGGGCTACAGCAGCGGACTCCAAGGCCTGGCGACGGACTTCGGAATCACCGTGGACGAGTCCCAGCACGCCGCTCCGCCCGCCGCGGCGGCCTCGGCCACGCCACCGCCGCCGGCGACGGCCCCGACACCGCCACCGCCGCCACCTGCGGTGCCGGCGACCCTGCCGCCCGCACCCCCGGCCCCTCCCGCGACTCCTGCGGCCCCCGCGCCCCAGCCGGTCCGCCTGTCCAAGGTCACACTCACGAAGACGGCGCCGTCCGTCTCGCTCGCCAAGCAGGGTGGCACCTCCGGAGCCATGCGGGTCAACCTCAACTGGCGGATGCGCACCGAGCTTTCCGGCTGGGGCCGGTGGGGAGGCGGGCAGGGAGACCTCGACCTCGACCTGTGCGCCCTGTACGAACTCGCCGACGGCCGCAAAGGCGTCGTCCAGGCCCTGGGCAACGCCTTCGGGTCGCTGCACCGGCCGCCGTACATCCACCTCGACGGCGACGACCGCACCGGTGCCGTGGCGAGCGGCGAGAACCTCACCATCAACCTCGACCACACCCGGGACTTCCGGCGCGTCCTCGTCTTCGTCACCATCTACCAGGGCGCCAGCTCCTTCGCCGACCTGCACGCCACCGTCACCCTCCAGCCGCAGCACGGCGCCCCGATCGACTTCTCGCTCGACGAGTGCACCGTCCCCTCCACGGTGTGCGCGCTCGCCCTGATCACCAACACGGGCGGCGACCTCCTCGTGCGGCGTGAGGCGCGGTACCTGGTGCCGGAGCGCGGGGTCAGCCCGCAGCGGACCATAGACCGCGCCTACGGCTGGGGCATGAACTGGACGCCCGGCCGCAAGTGACCCGGCTCAGCCCTCGTCGGGCACGGCGTCGGGACGCGCGTACGTGCGGCCCTTCCAGGCGGCTCCGCGCCCCCGGTAGTGCTGCACGGCCGAGTCGACCGTCATCAGCAGGTACAGCAACGCGGTGAACGGCAGCAGCGGCGCCGGCCACAGCGGCTGCCGGTAGTAGCGCAGCATCGGCAGGTACGTCCCCGCCATCACCGCCCAGGCCGCAGCGCCGGTGACGGCCGTCGCCGTACCGCCGCCCGCCGCCCCCACGGCCACCGCGGCGGGCGGCACCAGGTAGACCAGCGCGAGGCCGGCGACCGTACCGAGGAGCAGTAGCGGGTTGTGGCGCAACTGGGCGTAGGCGCTGCGCGAGACCATCCGCCACAGGTCGTGCAGCCGCGGATACGGCCGCACGCTGTCCACCCGGTCGGCCAGCCCCAGCCAGACGCGGCCACCGGCGCCCTTCACCGCACGCGCGAGCGCGACGTCGTCGATGACGGCGTGCCGGATGAACTCCGGGATGCCCGCCTTCTCCGCCGCCCCGGTGCGCAGCAGGACGCAGCCGCCCGCCGCCGCGGCCGTACGCGACCCCTTCCGGCCGATCCACCGGAAGGGGTACAGCTGCGCGAAGAAATACACGAACGCCGGGACCACCAGCCGCTCCCACGCGCTCTCCACCCGCAGCCGGGCCATCTGCGACACGACGTCGAAGCCTCCGGCGCCGGCCGCCGCAACCAGCGTGCGCAGACTGTCCGGCGCGTGCGCGATGTCCGCGTCCGTCAGCAGCAGATACTCGGGGTCACGCGCGCGTGCGAGACCGATACCGTGCCGCACCGCCCACAGCTTCCCCGTCCAGCCCGCAGGCGGTTCGCCTGGTGATGTGACGGTCAGTGGCAGCCCGCCCTGCCGCCGGGACAGCTCGCGCGCCAGCTCCCCGGTTCCGTCGGAGCTCCCGTCGTCCACCAGGAAGACCTCGGCCCGGCCCGGATAGTCCTGCGTCAGCAGCGACGGCAGGCTCGCGGGCAGTACGGCGGCCTCGTCGCGGGCCGGTACGACCACACAGACGGACGGCCACGCCCGCGGTTCCCGGCGCGGTGGCAGCCGGACGTCCGTGCGCCAGAAGAAGCCCCGGCACAGCAGCAGCCAGCACCAGGCGGCCAGCGACACGACGGTGATCCACAGCAGGGCGCTCACCCCCGCAGTCTGCCCCACCCAAGAGGACCGCAACGCCCGATCGTCTATCGTGGCCGGGTGAAGATCGCGCTCATGGACTCCGGAATCGGCCTGCTCCCGGCCGCCGCCGCGGTACGGCGGCTGCGGCCCGACGCGGATCTCGTGCTCTCCTGGGACCCGGACGGGATGCCCTGGGGGCCACGTACTCCGGAGGACATCACGCAGCGGGCCCTCGCCGTGGCCGGGGCCGCCGCCGCCCATGAGCCCGATGTCCTGATCGTCGCCTGCAACACCGCCTCCGTGCACTCCCTGCCGCAGATGCGGGCCCGTTTCGAACCGGATCTGCCGATCATCGGCACCGTGCCGGCGATCAAGCCGGCCGCGGCGGGCGGCGGCCATGTCGCGATCTGGGCCACCCCCGCCACCACGGGCAGCGCCTATCAGCGGAACCTGATCGCGCAGTTCGCCACCGGAGTGGCCGTCACCGAGGTGGCCTGCCCCGGCCTCGCGGACGCGGTGCACCACGCGGACGAGGCCGCGATCGAGGCCGCCATCGCCTCGGCCGCCGCGCGCACCCCCGAGGACGTGACCACCGTCGTCCTGGGCTGCACCAACTACGAACTGGTCGGCGAGCGCATCCGGGAAGCCGTCCAGCGGCCCGGCCGTCCGCCGCTCATACTGCACGGCTCCGCCGGGGCGGTGGCCGCACAGGCCCTGCGCCGGATCGGAGCGGAACCGGACCCGGCCGCCGTCGCCGACACCACCCTCACCGTGTTGCTCAGCGGTCGCGAGGCCACGCTCCCGGACACGGCCCTGTCCTACGACGAAGGCCGTTTCCTGCAGGCGGTCAGCCCCGTCCGCTGACCGGCCGCACGACCGAGGGCCAGGCCCGGATCCGCCCTGGCCCACTCGGGTCAGTCACCCTCCGCCACGCCCTACCCGCGCAGCGAAACCTGAGTAACCTCGTAAACATGAGGGACCACCTCCCCGCCGACGACGGACCGAACCCCGACGTCTGGACCGGGCGTGCCACGAACCGCGTCCAGTGGCTGCTGGCGCTGGTCGGCGCGGCCTGCTTGGCGCTCGGTATCGACCTGGCGGTGGACTCGGCGTGGACCTCCGGCGTCGCCCCGCTGGCGATGTCCGTCGTGGGCTGCATCGCCGCCGGGCTGCTGGTCCTCTTCGGCACGCTCGCCTTCGTGCACGTCGACCTCAAGCTCGACAAGGAGTCCCTCGAGATCCGCTGCGGTCACATAGGGCTGCCGCGCCGCCGCATCCCGCTCTCGCACGTGGCCGGTGCCGACTTCACCGCCCTCGTCACCCCCAGGCACTGGGGCGGCTGGGGCTACCGGTGGCGGCCCGAGAAGGGCACCGCCGTCGTCGTACGCCGGGGCGAGGGCATCGTGCTGCGCCTGTGGGACGGCCACACCTTCACGATCACCGTCGACAACGCGGAGACGGCGGTACGGGTCATCAGGGCCCGGCTGCGGGCGACCGGCCCGCGTTCGTCCCGCTGAGGCCGCGCCCCGCGGGACACCGCTCGGAGCAGGGGCTATGTGCCGTTGCGCGGCCACGGGCGCGCCGTCGCCCACCCCGCGAGCAGCCCCGCGCCCACGGTCACCGTGGTGAAGCTCAGCGCGTTGCTCACCGTGGCGCACACGGCCAGCCCCGTCAGCGCGGCACCGGCGGTGAGGGCGACCGGGGTGGAGCGAGGAGAGCGCCACAGCGCGTGCAGCACCCAGCAGAACGCGGCGGCGACCAGGAAGACCCCGACGAGGCCCTGCTCCGCCGCCAGCTGAAGCAGGGCGGAGTGCGGTTTGCCGTCGGCGGACAGCGTCTGCGACGCCGTGCCGCCCAGCCCGCCGAGCCGTCCCGGACCGACCCCGAGTCCCGCGTTCCGGCCCGCCAGGCGCAGGGTTTCCTGCCACAGTGCCACCCGGTGCCCGGTCAGCCGGCCCTCGAGCACCCCGGCGAGGCCGCCCGGCAGCACGTCCGCGGCGAGCGCCCACGTCGTCCCGGCCACCAGGGCCGACGCCACGGCCAGGCCCAGCAGGCACCCGCCACGGCGGGACACCGAGCCCGCGGCCAGCGAACACAGCAGCACGGCCGCACTCGCCACGCAACCGGCCGCCGACCCCAGCACCGCGCCGGCCGGCACGATCCCGGCGGCGAGCACCCGCAGCAGCAGCCTCAGCCCCGGTACGGATGTCGACCAGGCGGCACAGCACGCGGCTCCGGCGGCCAGCGTCAGCAGGGCGGCCGTACCGCCGGCATGTCCGAGCGGGGCGGCGTACCGGGGGCCCGCGGTCAGTCCGGGCAGGGCCACGGCCAGCGCGAGCCCCACCGCCGCACCGGCGCAGGGCGCGGCCACCGGCAGCAGGGCCCCGGAGACCCGGCCGGCGGCGTGACCGGCGGCCACGGCGAGCACCGCGAGCAGGACGCCCTCGGGTCGTCCGTCGTGGGCCGCCGCGGTGATCAGCGACCATGCGGCGCAGGCGCCGAGCAGGATCATGCCCGTGCCGTCAGAAACGTTTCGTCCGACGTCGGCCCCGTCCTCGTCCACCCCGGCCGCGGGCCTCGTCTCCGTCGCCCCCACTGCCGCCCCTCGCCCGTGTCCCCGACCTGTGTCCGGCCACGACAGGGCACGGCGCCGGATACGGCCGCGCTGCCGAGGCTGGGCACACCGTAGCGGCTGATGACCGGTTTGGGGACGAGATGCGACGGAACGGTTCTTTCGCGCGGGTGCCGGGAGCCCGTGACGGCCCCCGACTCAGGGAGGGGCCTGCGGCGCCCGCGCCGGCGTACCGGAGAGCGGGGGAGCGCGGCGACCAGGGAGAACCGAGGGCGACGGGGCCGGTACCGGCGCCCGTACCGCGCTGTCGGCGGCACAGTTCCCCGCCGTACACTCACCCGGGTGACCGTCACCGCAACTTCCGTGGACCAGTCGGACCAGCTCCCGTCGCCCTCCGCCTCCGGCGTGCGCGGCGGCCGGCTGCTGCGCCTGGCCCCGGCCGTCGCCTCCGCGCTCTGCGGAGTGCTGCTCTACGTCAGCTTCCCGCCGCGCCCCCTGTGGTGGCTGGCGCTGCCCGCCTTCGCCGGTTTTGGCTGGGTGCTGCGCGGCCGCGGCTGGAAGGCGGCCCTCGGCCTCGGCTACCTCTTCGGGCTCGGCTACCTGCTGCCGCTGCTGGTGTGGACCGGCGTGGAGGTCGGTCCCGGTCCCTGGCTGGCCCTCGTCGCCATCGAGGCGGTCTTCATGGGGTTGGTCGGTGCCGCTGTCGCGGCCGTCTCCAGGCTGCCCGCCTGGCCGGTGTGGGCGGCAGCCGTCTGGATCGCGGGCGAGGCGGTACGCGCGCGTGCGCCGTTCCGAGGCTTCCCCTGGGGCAAGGTCGCGTTCGGGCAGGCGGACGGCGTCTTCCTGCCGCTGGCCGCGGTGGGCGGCACGCCCCTGCTCGGCTTCGCGGTCGTGCTGTGCGGATTCGGCCTGTACGAGGCCGGCCGGCTGGTCGCCGAGCGGCGCCGGACACAGGCCGTACGGCGCGGGGCCGCTGCCGCCGCGCTGCTCAGCGTGGCCGTCCCGGTGGCGGGCGCGGTCGCCGCCCGGCCGCTGGTGAGCGACAAGGCCGAGGACGGCACCAGGACCGTCGCGGTCATCCAGGGCAACGTGCCGCGTTCGGGCCTGGAGTTCAGTGCCCAGCGGCGGGCCGTCCTGGACCACCACGTGCGGGAGACGCTCAAGCTCGCCGCCGACGTCAAGGCGGGCAAGACCCCGAAGCCCGACTACGTGCTCTGGCCGGAGAACTCCTCCGACATCGACCCCTACACCAATCCCGACGCGGCTGCCGTCATCGAGGGCGCGGCCAAGGCGGTCGGTGTGCCCGTCTCGGTCGGCGGCGTCGTCGAGAAGGACGGCAAACTGCTCAACGAGCAGATCCTGTGGGACCCGGTCAAGGGCCCCACGCAGACCTACGACAAGCGGCAGATCCAGCCGTTCGGTGAGTACCTCCCGCTGCGCGGGCTCGTCGGCGCGGTCAACAAGAACTGGACCAGCATGGTCCGGCAGGACTTCAGCCGGGGCGGCACGCCGGGCGTGTTCGACGTCGACGGCGCCAAGGTGGGCCTCGCCACCTGCTACGAGGCCGCGTTCGACTGGGCCGTGCGGGACACCGTGACGCACGGCGCCGAGATGATCTCCGTGCCGAGCAACAACGCGACCTTCGACCGCAGTGAGATGACCTACCAGCAGCTCGCCATGTCCCGGATCCGCGCCGTCGAGCACAGCCGCACGGTGACCGTGCCGGTGACCAGCGGCGTGAGCGCGATCATCATGCCGGACGGGAAGATCACCCAGAAGACCGGCATGTTCGTGCCCGGCTATCTCGTGCAGAAGGTCCCGCTGCGCACGTCGAAGACCCCGGCGACCGAGCTGGGCATCCTTCCGGAGATCGCTCTGGTGCTGGTCGCGGCCGGCGGGACCGGCTGGGCGATCGGGTCGGGGCTGCGCCGTCGCCGCGCGGGCGGCGTGTAGCCGTACGACCGGCACGCGCTCTCCGGATTGGTGCGTACGCTCCCTGAACTGCCCGGAGAGCGCGGGCCCGGCCGGTTAGGGTCGGGGCCATGGCTACTCCTGACTTCATCCGCACGCTCCGGGCCTCCGCCGGCCAGCAGCTGCTCTGGCTTCCCGGGATCACCGCGATCGTCTTCGACGACGAGGGCAGGGTGCTGTTGGGTCGGCGGTCCGACACCCGCAAGTGGGCGGTGATCGCCGGCATCCCGGAGCCGGGCGAGCAGCCCGCGGTCTGTGCCGAGCGGGAGGTCTTCGAGGAGACGGCGGTCCACTGCGTGGCCGAGCGGGTCGTCCTCGTCCAGGCCCTGGATCCGATCACCTACCCCAACGGTGACCGCTGCCAGTTCATGGACATCACCATCCGCTGCCGGGCCGTGGGCGGCGAGGCCCGGGTCAACGACGACGAGTCCCTGGACGTGGGCTGGTTCGAGGTCGACGCGCTGCCCGATCTCCATGAGGTCGACCGCTTCCGGATCAAGCAGGCCATGTCCGAGGCACCCACATGGTTTGCCCCTACGGCTGTGCGCTGAAGTATGGGTGGCCACCACATGTGGTGACAGCTGGGTTCCTCTTAGGGTCGGCACATGACCTCGCCCAGCCATCTGCCCGGCCTGCGCCCGCAGCCCCTCGCCCTCGACCTCGGCGGCCGCACCGCCCTCGTCACCGGTGCCGCCGGCGGCATCGGACGCGCCTGTGCCCTGCGGCTCGCCGCCGCGGGTGCGCGGGTGCGCGCCGTCGACCGGGACGAGACGGGTCTGGCGGAGCTGGCCGAGCAGGTGGAACGCACCGGTGACCTCGCGGGCACCGTCGTACCGCACGCCGTGGACCTCACCGACCTCGACGCCGCAGAGCGCGCCGCCGCCGGCACCGACGTGCTGGTCAACAACGCCGGACTCCAACTGGTCCGCCCACTCGAGGAGTTCCCGCCCGAGGTCTTCCACACCGTGCTGACCGTGATGCTGGAGGCGCCGTTCCGCCTCATCCGCGGTGCCCTGCCGCACATGTACGCACAGGGCTGGGGCCGGATCGTCAATGTGTCCTCCGTCCACGGGCTGCGCGCCTCCGCCTTCAAGTCCGCCTATGTGGCCGCCAAACATGGTCTCGAGGGCCTGTCGAAGACGGCCGCCCTGGAAGGCGCCTCTCATGGGGTGACCTCGAACTGTGTGAACCCGGCCTATGTGCGCACGCCCCTGGTGGAGCAGCAGATCGCCGACCAGGCGCAGGCGCACGGCATTCCCGAGGAGCGGGTGCTGTCCGAGGTGCTGCTGAAGGACAGCGCGGTGCGTCGGCTCATCGAACCGGAGGAGGTCGCCGAGGCGGTGGCCTACCTGTGCAGCCCGCAGGCGTCCTTCGTCACCGGCACCTCGCTGGTGCTCGACGGCGGATGGACGGCCCACTGAAGGGCCCGCCGGCGCCCGGCCCCGGTGTTTTCCACAGGCCTGACGGGACGGGCGGCCGATGCGGAATCCTGTGACCATGTCTCGCGATCACGTTCAGTCGGCACCCAGCGACAGCGCCGAGGCCGCGTACCTCGAGCTGCTGGCACGCGACGCCTCCCCGGAGGCGTACGAGCAGCCGGTGCTCCTCGCCCGTGCCGAGGGCGGAGCGGCCGACCGGATCGCCGCGCTGGAACAGGCCAAGCGGCTCGCCCTGCGCGTGCGGGCCGAGCTGGAGGGACGCCGGCGGCGCGAGGCCGAGCTGTCCGCGCTCTTCGAGACCGCCCACGACCTCGCGGGCCTGCGTGATCTGGACGCCGTCCTGCAGGCCATCGTGCAGCGCGCCCGCTCCCTGCTCGCCACGGACGTCGCCTACCTCACCCTGAACGACCCGGCACGCGGCGACACCTACATGCGGGTCACGGAGGGTTCCGTCTCCGCCCGGTTCCAGCAACTGCGCCTCGGCATGGGGGAGGGCCTCGGCGGCCTGGTCGCCCAGACGACCCGGCCGTACGTCACGGACGACTACTTCAAGGACGCCCGCTTCCAGCACACCCTCACCATCGACTCCGGTGTCCGCGACGAGGGCCTGGTCGCCATCCTCGGCGTCCCCCTCATGCTCGGCCCGCACGTCATCGGCGTCCTCTTCGCCGCCGACCGCAGGGAACGCGTCTTCGAACGCGCCCAGATCGCCCTGCTCGGCTCCTTCGCCGCGCTCGCCGCCGCCGCGCTCGACACCGCCAATCTGCTCACCGAGACCCGCGCGGCACTGGCCGGCCTGGAGCGCGCCAACGAGATCATCCGGGACCGCAGCGCCGTCATCGAGCGCGCCTCCGACGTCCACGACCGGCTCGCCGAACTCGTCCTGCGCGGCGGCGGGGTGCACGACGTGGCCGCCGCCGTCTCCGAAGTCCTCGACGGCACCGTCGAGTTCACCGAGACGGCGGCACCGGCCTCGGCGCTCGAGGCATCCCGAGCCGAGGGACACGCCGTACGGCACGGCGGCGACTGGATCGCCGCCGTCGCCGCCGGCGGTGAACTCCTCGGCGCGCTGGTCCTGCGCGGCCACCCCGGCTTGGACCCCGTCGACCAGCGCACCCTTGAGCGCGCGGCGATGGTCACCTCGCTGCTCCTGCTCGCCCGCCGCTCGGCGGCAGAGGCCGAACAGCGCGTGCGCGGCGAACTGCTGGACGACCTGCTGGACGCGCGCGACCGGGATCCGCGCCTGCTGCGCGAACGTGCCGCCCGGCTGCACGCCGACCTGGACGCCACCCATGTGGTGCTCGCCGCCCGCCTCGACGGCCCGGCGGCCGACGCCGACGAGGAGGCCGCGGCCCGCCGTCGCCTGTGGTCGGCCGCCTCGCACCTCGCCGCGACCCGGCAGGGCCTGGCCGCCGCACGCGACGGCGGCACCGTCGTGCTGCTGCCGCTCACCGCCGGTGACACCGCCACCGAGGTGGCCCGCCGCACGGCCCGCCATCTGGGCACGGCCGTCCACCAACCCGTCACGGTCGGTGCCTCGGCCCCGGTCACCGACCTCACCGCCCACCCCGAGACCCTCGCCGCCGCCTACGCCGAGGGCCGTCGCTGTCTGGAGGCGCTGCACCTGCTGGGCCGGGCCGGGGACGGCGCCGCGGCCGAGGACTTCGGCTTCCTCGGTCTGCTCCTCGCGGGCGACCGGGACGTCACCGGCTTCGTCGACCGCACCGTCGGCCCGGTGGTGTCCTACGACGAGCGACGCGGTACGGAACTGCTGCGCACCCTGGACGCGTACTTCGCCTGCGGGATGAGCCCGGCCCGCACCAAGGACGCCTTGCACGTCCATGTGAACACGGTCGCCCAGCGGCTGGAGCGGGTGGGCCGGCTGCTGGGGGAGGACTGGCAGACCCCGGCCCGCGCCCTGGAGATCCAACTGGCCCTGAGGCTGCACCGGTTGGCGACCCCGGACAGACGCTGACCCCCGTACGGGACTGCCGTACGGGGGTCAGGGGCGCGGAACCCCGGTCAGACGGTCCGCGCCTCGGCGGCAGGACTGGCACCGGTGGACTCGCCGCCCTCGGCCTCGGCACGGGCGAGATCCCGGTGCCGCGTCTCCCGCGCCACACCCACGGCGACCAGGGTCAGCACCGCGGCGGCGATCACGTACAGGGCGATCGGGGTGGAGCTGCCGTAGTCGTCGAGCAGTGCGGTGGCGAGGAGCGGCGCCGGTGCGCCCGCCGCGACGGAGGCGAACTGGGCGCCGATGGACGCGCCCGAGTACCGCACGCGGGTGGTGAACATCTCGGCGAAGAAGGCGGCCTGCGGCGCGTACATGGCGCCGTGCAGAACGAGCCCGACGGTTACGGCCAGGACCAGGTATCCGAACGAACCGGTGTCCGCCAGCGAGAAGAACGGGAACATCCACAGCCCGACACCGGCCGCGCCGAACAGATACACCGGCCGCCGGCCGACCCGGTCGGACAGTGCGCCCCAGGCCGGGATGACGGCGAAGTGCACCGCGGAGGCGATGAGCACGGCGTTGAGCGCGGTCTGCTTGGAGACGCCGGCCGAGGTGGTGGCGTAGACGAGGACGAAGGCGGTGATGACGTAGTAGCTGATGTTCTCGGCCATGCGTGCGCCCATCGCCACCAGTATGTCCCGCCAGTGATGCCGCAGTACGGAGACGAGCGGCAGCTTCTCCGGCTCGTCCGCGCGCCGGGCCTCGGCCCGCTCCAACGCCTCCTTGAACACGGGCGATTCATCGACGGACAGCCGAATCCACAGACCCACGAGCACCAGCACGCCGGAGAGCAGGAACGGGATCCGCCAGCCCCATGTCCCGAAGGCGTCGTCGGAGAGCACGGCGGTCAGCAGCGAGAGCACACCGGTCGCGAGCAACTGCCCGGCCGGCGCGCCGGTCTGCGGCCACGAGGCCCAGAAGCCGCGCCGCCGCGCGTCCCCGTGCTCCGACACCAGCAGGACGGCACCGCCCCACTCGCCGCCGAGCGCGAACCCCTGGACCAGCCGCAGCACGGTGAGGAGCACGGGCGCGGCGGACCCGACGGTGGCGTGCGTGGGCAACAGCCCGATGGCGAAGGTCGCCCCGCCCATCATCACCAGGCTCAGCACCAGCAGCTTCTTGCGCCCGAGCCGGTCACCGTAGTGCCCGAACACCAGCGCCCCCAAGGGGCGGGCCGCGAACCCGACGGCGTACGTCAGGAACGACAGCAGCGTCCCGACGAGCGGGTCGGAACCCGGAAAGAACAGCTTGTTGAACACCAGTGCGGCGGCCGAGCCGTAGAGGAAGAAGTCGTACCACTCGATGGTGGTGCCGATGAGGCTGGCGGCGACGATGCGGGGGAGGCTGGCGGGGGGCGGGGGAGCGGTTGCTGCTTCGGAGGCCATGTGCGCCACTTCCTCGTGTGCGGTGGGGACGGGTACGTGTCGGCACACGGTAGGAAGATGCAGGTCAGGGGCCCATGTGGTGGGACAACATAGTTCGAGTATTGGCTATGCGTGCGGCCACCATGCCGGCTCACGGAAGAGCGGTTCAGGGGCTCGCAAGTGATCAAAACCAGCACCGTCCGGGACGCGTAGTTCAGGGCGATCTGACGGTGCGGTGCTGACTCCCGTGCTGGTTTGGTGCTGACTACGCTGCGTAGAAGTGGCTGTGTCACTCCGACGAGTGTGGCTCGGACAGGCCGACTCAATCGGCCGATGCCATGGCCCGGGTCCGCCAGTCGCTGCCCTCACCGTACGGGGTGATGGCCAGCTGGGTGCGGATGGCGCGCACCCCGTGCGGTTCGCCGATGGCCTCGCGTACCGAGCGGCCGAGGGTCGGCAGGTCGGTGGCCACCACTCCCAGAAAACTGATGCCGTTTACCGGGCCTTACGCCTTACCAGGCCTTACGCCACGACGCTAACCTCGCCGCTGAGCAGCCGGTCCACCTCGCAGCAGCCGCTTGACACAGGAGCGAGCGGACGTGACCCGTCGTGATGGTGGTTCAGTTGGGTGGTGTACGGGTGATGGATCGGTTGCGGATGGGTGTACTGACGGGCTGTCGGGCAGCGCGGCGTTGTCTGGTCGCGCTGACTTGCCAGATGGCGAGGAGCAGCAGCGTGCCCGTTTCGGCGAGGAGGCTGAGGACGGCTTGTGGTGCCGGTTGCAGACCGCGCTCGGTGAATCCGAACACGCCTACGGTGCGCGAAGCGGTGAAGCCGACGAGGGCGCCGAGCGCGACGCCTGCCTCGGAGATCCTCAGCAGCAGGGGTGGTGTCCCCATCAGCAGCAGGGCAGCGAAGGCGAAGGATGCGCTGGCCTGGAGCAGGAACAGGGGGCCAATGATGTGGATGAAGCGGTACCCGTCGATGTAGAGCTGGGCGTGGATGTATCCGCCCGCGGCGAGGGTTGCGGCGGTCGCCGCCCGCAGGGTGGGGACGAGGAATCTTTGGGTGTTCATGCCAGCCTCTGGTCCTTGATGGCCAGTTCGCGGTCGCCTTGGCGGTAGCCGACGCTGCGGATCCCGAGTGCGTCCTTGAGTTGCCGGGCGGGGACGACCTGGGGCGTGGGGGCGGGGGCGCGGCCCGGCTTGGGCAGCGGGTAGGCGGTGGTGGTGGCGGAGTGGAAGGTGATGTTGCCCTCTGTCTTGGTGAACAGCTGGTGGACGTGTCCGTTGAGACAGGTGACGGAGGAGAAGCGGCGCAGGAGTGCGATGACTTTGAGAGCGTCGTCAGTGCTCCAGCCCCACTTCGGGTACATGGCGAACAGCGGGATGTGACTGAAGACCACGACGGGGGTGTCCGAGGACAGGCCCGCCAGGTCTTTGCGGACGAAGTCGATCTGCGCGGTGCCGAGGTGTCCGAGTTTCTCCAGGCTCAGGGTGTTGACCAGGGCGATGAAGTGCACGCCGTGGGTGTCGAAGCTGTACCAGCCGTCGCCGAGCGTGCCCATGCCGAAGGTCCGCCGGTAGGCGCGGCCAGCATCACCGATGGAGTCGTGTTCGCCCGGTACGGTGAAGACGCGGTCTGTCTTCATTCCGGTCATCATCTGCTTGACCTGGTCGAACTGCCCGGCCGTGGACAGGTGGGTCAGGTCGCCGCTGTGCATGACGAAGTCCGGTCTGAATCCGAGTGAGTTGACCTGGTTGATCGCTTCGGTGAATGAGCCGGCCACGTCCATGTTCGCCGGGCCCTGGAACCCGATATGGCTGTCGGAGACCTGCACGAACCGCAGCGCGCCGCTTCCCGCTGCGACGGCCCCGGCGGCGGCCCCGGCGTTGGTGTCCCGGGAGTCCGCGATGTGGCTGATCACCTCTCCGCTGGCCACGGTCAGCACCACCGCGCCGCCGAACCACCCTGCGTGACGCATGAGTTGACGCCGAGTCATACCGTGTTCGGTTTCAGGCCGGCCGGCGTCGTCGGCCGGTTCTCCGTCGTGACGGTCGTAGTAGTCGGTCATCGGGTCACCTCCACGGTGGCGGTCATGAACGGATGGATGGTGCAGAGGTAGGCGTAGGTGCCGGGCGTGGTGAACGTGTAGCTGTAGGCGGCGTGGACGGCCAGGGCGGCCGAGTGCAGGGGGCCACCCGATGCGGCGCTGGTGACGGTGTGGGCGTCGGTGTCCTGGTTCGTCCACGTCACCGTCGTGCCCGCTTTGACCCGCAGCGTGGCCGGAGAGAATGCGAAGTTCTTGATCGCGACGGCATTCCCGGTCACCGACGCGGTCGCCGCGCCCGTGCTCGAGGTACTCATGGGCATGCTCATGCTGGGCATCGGGGAGGCGCCGGGAGCGGAGCCCGCCGTTTTCCCCGACCCCGTGGCCCCGGGCATTCCGGCCGCCTGGTGCTGACCCGGACCGGGCGTGATGGCGCCGGCCCCGACGGACGAGGAATGCGACGACGGGCCGCATGAGCTGAGGAGCCCCAGCGCACCGGCAGTGGCGAGGGTGGCGACGGCCAGCCCGGCCGCAGCACGGGATCGCCGAGTGGGGGGCGAAGGTTCACGTACATGTGTGCGTTCCTCACTGATCAGGCGGAGACGGGGACTGCGCCGGCTCGGGCGCACGCGACCGCAGGGATGTGGTGGATGCCGCGTTCATGGGCACGCGTCCCTCACGGACCCAGCGAGCGAGCCTGGGTGGCGCACCGTGCCGACTGCCCGCCTCGAGGTGCTCCGCGCTGCGTATCCGCCCTGCCGCGCCACGAAGATGAAGGCGGCACGCGGCAGTTCGCCCGAGCAGGCAGCCGCGAGCGACTCGGGGTAGGTCGGCGTCGCCCATACGGGTGATGGGCACACTGGCCCGGATGGAGCTCTGCCCCGGTCACCGCACAGCCACCGATCACTGTGCGTAGCGCCATCGGCGTGGTGTGTGCTGGACATCGGTCGGGGCTGCGGAGTGGCACCGGCTTCGATGCGCGGGGGCAGGGGAGCGGGGCCGGTGGCGAGAGCGCGTGCGTCGCGTGGTGCATTTCGGTCACCCCTGTTCCATCCGTTGCCGTGAGGGAAGCGATGAGGAGTTGCGCGTAAGCCGGTTCTTGTCCGCCTCCACGGACGGCGTGGCTCCTGCGGTTCGATGGATACGCACCTTTTGTGGGACTTCATGGGATCGCTGCAGTTCAGCCGGCCCCGGATCCGCGCATGCTTGATCACGGTGAGGTCGTAACGCCGCAAGGGCGTACCGCCTGCAGCAGTCACAGCGCGTGACCGGTACCGAGCTGTTCGTACAGGACAAAGCGGCGCATATGCCTGATGATCGTGTTATGCCCTGGAGTTCCCGAAAACGTGGTCCAAGGACCGATCCGGATCGCTCCGCGCACCGTGTCTCTGATAGAGGGACCCTCTCGACCGCAGATGAGGAACTGCTGCGCACTCTGTACGCGGAGCACGCAGGAGCCCTGTTTCACTACGTGCTGCGACTGACCTCAGGAGACTGGCAATGGGCAGAGGACGTGGTACAGGAGACACTGCTGCGAGCGTGGCAGCACCCCGCCGCATTCGACCCCGCACGCGGCCCGGCCCGGGCATGGCTGTATACGGTCGCCCGACACCTGGTCATCGACGCCCACCGGGCCCGGCAGTCCAGGCCGGCCGAGGCCGGCGGCGATGTGCTGGAGCGAGCCGCCGAGCAGAAGCCGGGCAAGGACGAGATCGAGCAGGCACTGCAGAGCTGGGCGGTTGCCGAAGCCGTGCGGTCACTGTCCCCGGACCACCGCGCCGTCCTGCTGGAGACCTACTACCGGGGCCGGACCATGGCGGAGGCCGCACAGGTGCTGGGCATCCCGCTGGGCACAGTGAAGTCGCGGACGTACTACGCCCTGCACGCCCTGCGGCTGGCGCTGCAGGAACGGGGGATCGAGCCATGACCGTGGCGGGCAGGAGGCGGCGACCATGAGTGCGGAGCACGACGCCCTCCGGCTGACGCTGGGAGGTTACGTCTTGGGCACGCTGCCCTCGGCGGAAAGGGAACAGGTGCGCATCCACCTCGCGGCATGCACCGAATGCCAGGCCGAACACGCCCAGCTGGCGGGACTGCCCGCGCTGCTGGCGACGGTGACCGAAGCCGAAGCCTCGGGCCAGACGGTGCCGGCGGCCGAAACGGGCCTGACCGACCGACTGGTGGCACGGGCAGCCGAAAGCGTGCAGGGCTCCCCGCTGCCCGAACGGCCCGCCGCGCCCGCGGTGTCGAAGACCCCAGAGGGGGGTGTGCTGGAGAGGCTGCTCCAGCAGGCTGCGGCCAGGCGCCGCAGGTCTTGGCGTCTGCAACTGGCCGGCGCCGCAGTCTCGCTGACGTTCATCGCGGCAGCGGCCGGTGGCACATGGCTGGCGGCCATCGGATCCGTGGGCAGTCAGGCGAGGCCGCCCGGGCCGACCGCGCCGACTGTCTGGCGTACCTTCTCCGGGAGCGATCCCACCACCGGCGTCTCCGCCTCGGTGAAGGTCTCGCCCTCTGCCTGGGGCAGTGTCCTGCAGATCTCCGCAGGAGGGGCACCCGCCGGAATCACCTGTCGGCTGCAGGCGGTCGGGCCCGGCGGGGCCAGGACGGACGGCGCTACCTGGCGGGCAGGCGAGTACCCTCGCGGCACCACGATCCCAGGAGCGGTCGCCATGGCTCCGGGAGCCATCGAGCACTTCGAGATCCTCGCAGGCAACGGTCAGAAGCTGGTCACCATCCGAGCGTGAGGCCAGACCATGGCGGTCATGCCACTGGGCGGCCGGTCGCCCTGTGGCATGACGGCAGCAGCAGGGCGTGAGGATCGGTGGCACAAGAGGCCAAGGCGACGTCGCCTTCGAAAGGCCGGGCGCTCCGCGGTGAGGGACCCCGGACGGCGAGGGACCCGGGACATCAGACAAGAACCGCGCCGCCTCAAGACCGGTGGACCGAGCTGGAGGGGCGCGCAGGACGTCCACCTGATGGCCATGGAAGAGGTTTCTGCGCGTGACACCGGCTGGACGGGCACGCTCGTGATCACCGTAGCCCCTCGATCCCGCCGCACCGCGTGGCTCCGGGATCGGCGGGACCCTCCGACGAGGGCTCACGGCCGATGAGTGTGGCGGCCTCGGAGGCCGCCACCGGCACCTGTATGGCCGAGGGGCTGAGCGACAGCCGGCGCGCGGGGGCGGCTGATGGTCGAGTCGGCCGCCGCCGGCCGGGAAGGATCACCCCGGGCCAGGTTGATCAAGGTGAAGGCCGCCGGGTACGCGACCAGCAGGTCGAGGGCCGAGGGGTGGGCTGAAGCAGCCGTCCGATCGATGTGTCCGCGGTGGTGTCACACGTCGCGGGGCCGGTCAGCTGCGGCGGCTGCTTCCCCTGCGCGACCTGTCTTGGGCGGCTGTGTCGGTACCGGGGCAGTTCTGCAGCTCGGTCGTGGAGCTCTGGCCTGCCTCCGTCACGCGTCCTCCGCAGGGGCCGGTCGGCCATCCCGCGCCGGGCCCCGCGGGTGCCGGCCGCGCAACGGCCAGCTCAGGACAGAGGCGGCTGAGCCCAGACATGCACCGACATTGACATGACTCGCAAGAATCGGAACGAAAAAGGCAAACGGCTCGAACCGTCCGGCATGTGTCGTCCGTGGAACTGATTGAGCGCGCCCACGCAGGATCAGGATCCGGCTCACCGACCACCCCCGAATTGCTTGCGGTCACCCGTTCCGGTCTCCGCACATCGACAGAAGAGCCAGAAAACCATGTTCGTGACCGATTCCCCCAGCCCGACTTCACTGCTCGGCCGGCCCTGCCGCCGTCATGCACTGCTCACCCTGCCGGCGCAGGAGGCGCACGTCTCCGCCGCTCGTCACTTCGCAGCCGATTTGCTGGAGACCTGGAGTGTGCCCGCGGGTGAGCGGGACTCCGCCGTTCTCATCGTCGACGAACTCGCCGCCAACGCTGCCCAGTACGGCCATGAGCGCATGAGCCTGCTGCTCGCCCTCGACCACGAAACTCTGCACATCGTGGTCACCGACTCCGGCGCGGCCGTGGAGCGTCACCGCCCCGGCATCGCCTCCGACGAACACGGCCGTGGCACCGGCATCGTCCAGTTCCTTGCCCAGTCGACCGAGATTCGCCAGACACGCAGCGGCCGCGAAGTCCGCGCCTGCCTGAGGTGCTCGCCATGACCGGGCCGGCCGCTCCGCACGAGCTGCGCCCCCCTGCCGGGGCCGGCACTGCAGCACAGCGACGGGCCACCGGGGGCGGCCGTGGCGAAGGGCCACCCGACACCCCCGCCGAGTGGTCCTTCGCGACCCACAAGCCGTGTCCCATCGACGGCTGCCCGGGCCCGGCCCGGGTGCCCATGCGGTCCGCGGCCCACCCATCGGCACTCGATCGCGGCGGCCCCCACGACGACACGGTCCTGTGTCAACGCTGCGGCGCCGGCCCCTGCGTACCGGCGGAGGTGTGAGCGTGGACGTCACCCCGAACAGCGGCAAGGGCATCGACGCCCCACCCCCGCACGAGGCATATACACATGCGCCAGATCTGCGCCGCGAGATGCACCAAGTGCTGGCCCCCGGAGCCGAACGCGCCCGGCTGCTACGCCGGAAGGCCCTCATGGACCGGAGGGCCCTGGACTACCCCGGCCCCGTCGCAGCTGCCGCGGAACCCGCCGAGCTACTCGTCCTCCACGACCGCCGCCATCTCGGCCTGGCTGCCGGCCCGCACCACCCCGACACCATCACGCTCGCGTGGCCGACACAGATGAGCCACGCGCATGACCGCCAGTTGTCACAACCCGCCACCAGCGACAAGGAGCCACAGAACATGGGTGGAAAGCAGAAGACACTCGCCATACTTGCCGGAGCCGCGCTGGCAGCCGGACTCGCCGGCCCGGCCTTCGGGTCCACCACCGCTCACTCGCCGGCCCTGCGCACCGCCGCGACGGGGGCAGGGATGTCGGTCGTGGAGTGGAACCGCGAGCTCGTCACCATCCTCAGCAATCCGAAGGCGCAGCCGTCCACCGTCCAACCCACGCGCAGCTTCGCGCTTCTGCAGGCTGCCGAGTACGACGCGGTGGTATCGATCACCCGGGCCGGCCCGGCCTACGTGTTCTCGGTGACGGCGCCAAGAGGCGCTCGTGCGGACGCCGCAGCGGACCAGGCAGCCCACGATGTGCTGGTGGCCCTTTACCCGGCCAGGCGCGCGGGCTTGAACCAGCGGCTGAGCAGCCAGTTGTCCGCGATTTCCGACGGCTCGGGCAAGCAGGCGGGCATTGCTGTGGGGGCGGAGGTCGCCCGCAGGCTGATCACCCTGCGGTCCAATGACGGATCCTCAGCCGAGCCGCCGCGGTTCCGCCCCGGCGACAAGGCCGGGGACTACCGGCCCACCCCTCCCGATTTCCCGACACCGGTGTTCACCGACTGGGGATCGGTCAAGCCGTTCGTACTGGCCGACGGACGGCAGTTCCGCCCGGCACCGCCGCCGGCCGTGAGCAGCGCCGCTTACGCCACCGCCTTGAACGAGGTCAAGAGCCTGGGGAGCAAGACCAGCACCACCCGCACTCCCGATCAGACGGCAGCCGCGAAGTTCTGGGCGGCGGCACCCGTATGGAACGTCTGGAACCAGATCACGCAGAACCTCGTCACCTCCCAGAACGCGAACCTGGAGAAGGCGGTGAAGGTCTTCGCCCGGCTCGACCTGTCCCTCGCCGACACCGCGATCGCGATGTACGACGCCAAGTACGCCTACCACGTCTGGCGGCCCGTCACGGCCATCAGGCTCGGCGGTACGCACTACAACCCGGGCATCGTCGGCGATCCCAGCTGGACCCCTCTGCTGCCGACCGCACCGGATCCGTCCTATCCGGGGGCTCACGGCGCTCTCAGCCAGGCTGCGGCAACGACGCTCGCCGGACTCTACGGGGCGCGGCATCATTTCGCGGTGACCTCGAAGGGCGTCACCCGAACCTTCACCGGCTTCCAGGACGCCGCCACCGAAGCGTGGCTCAGCCGGATCTGGTCCGGCCAGCACACCTCCCTCGACAACCGCGCGGGCCAGCAACTCGGCACCCAGGTGGCCGACTTCGTGGCGGGTCGGCTCTGACCGCACCGCCACGCTGCAACCATGCACATGGTAGGGCTGAGAAGCCAGTGGTCCCGGCGCATCGGGTACCACTGGCTCGGGCCATGCTCAGAGGGCGGCCATCCTCCGCGCCGAGGGCCCGCAGCTGCTCGCCGGCAGGCAGGATGTCTGCCCGCAGGAAGTCCTGGCTTCCTGTCCCCGCGACGCACTGACTGAATGACTGTCGCGGTCGGGCCCACCGGGTCGCCCCAGGTCGCTGAGCGCGGGCCCGTCACTGTCGACGGACCCGCAGCCGGGGGCCTCGCTCGAGTCCCCGTGGGTACCTCCACACCGTGGGCCTGCAGGAGGTTCGAACCGCCGATCGGATCGCCCGACCAGTCGGTCAGACGCCATGATCGTCGTCTCGGTCGACTACCGGCTCGGCGCTTTCGGCTGTCTGCGTTCCCCGGGGATCCCCGAAGGCAACCTCGGCGTCTCCGACCAGCTGGCGGCGCAAACGCCACACCCAAGCCCTGCTCTGCCTCGGCAGACGACGAGCCGGACCGTAATCGCCCTCCAAATCCATCAGTACCGGCTTTCCCAGCCGTCGACCGATGTCCCGCAGGAAACGGCAGAAGAGATCGAGTCGCTCCTGGCCCTGGAGCTCCCGCAGATCTACATCGAAGTCGATCTCTCGACCGACGTCCCCGGCCTGTGCGCGGCCGGCGACACCGCGACCCGCGGGCTGATCTGCGGCGGCTTCACCGTAGGCGGCAGCCACGACGCCGCGTGGGCGGCGTCCTCGGGGAGCTGGGCCGGCCGGGGCGCCGCCGAGTTCGCCACCCGGCGGGTCCGTCCGGGCCGTGGGCTGCGGGCGGCCGTGGGGACGGCCGGCCTCCGCCCGACCGGTGCCGTGAACGTAGGTCACGGCGAGGTCGTCGCCGCCGTCCAGCGCGAGGTCCTGCCGTACGACCGCACCTCCCTGCGGCACACCGACCGTCTCGAGCCGGCTCTGCGGTCGCTGCACGGGACGCGGTCCGCGGTCCGCGAAGGGCCGGGGGCGAGCGGTGAGGAACTCCTCCGGGCCAGGGAAGCGGCCGCGATGGCGGCCCACGGCCGCTGGACGTACCACGCGGCACTGCAGCGCACCGAATCGCGCGGCATGCACTAGCGGGCCGACCGGCCGACGCAGGATCCGGCCCGGCACTGTCGGCTGCTCAACGGTGGGCTCGACGAGGTCCGGAGCCGGCGTCGCGGGCGCTGGTCACGAGCGGAGGGCGAGCCGCGTGATCGGGATCGCCGAGCCGGACCGCTGCATCGCCTGCGACCGGTGCATCGAGGTGTGCCCGACGCGCGTCTTCGATCGCGGCCGACGGCGTTCCGTTGATCGCGCGACAGGACAGCTGCCAGACCTGCTTCCAGTGCGAGGCGTACTGCCCGACCGACGCGCTGTTCGTCGCCCCGCTGGTGACCGCCGTCGCTCCGGGCTCGCGCTTCCGTGAGGTGACACAGCTCGAGGAATCCGGTCTGCTCGGCGGGTACCGGCGTGAACTCGGCCGGGGCAGGGGAAAGGCGCTCGGTGCCCGCACCGCGGTCGGACCGGAGTATCCGGACTGACCGGCCTGGGCCGGCACAGGTTCAATACCCAGACTCCTTACCGCCGGCCGTTCACCTGGTGGACCGGCGTTGACAAAAGTTCGGGCCGTTGCCTTAACTACTGCCCAGAACGGTCATGAGCGTCAGCGACAAGCCCTGGCTTGCTGACCGGCAACCCTCCCGCCGCGGTGGGGTGCCCCAGGTGACGACCCGGCCGATGAAGTTTCGGTAAGCGCGAGGCCCCAGGGCCGGAACAGTGACGGTGACGCCATGTACGCAGCTCCCAGGACGGCCGCCCGCCGCTCCCCGGGCTGCGTACCGTCGTACGCGAACCTGCTCGTCGCTGATCGTGCCGTCGATCTGCTCCGCGTGAGCAGCGCACTGTGTACCGCACCGGGCCGCGCCCGCTGTCGGGGCTGACACCTCCCCGCAGCCCCCGCACGTCCTGACCCACACCGCGCTCGCGGTGTGCCCCCTTGCCCTCCCCGCCCCCGGTACCTAGCCGTCGTGTGCCCCGCCGCATGCTGCCGTGCTTCCGGGGTGTGTGCCCACCCCAGCCGGAGCCCACCATGAGTGAACCCCCTGGTGCCACCGTCACGCTCGCCGAGGCGCCGACCATCGACGAACCGTCAAAAGCTCTCACGGCCCAGCGGGTTCTTCCGCTGCGGCGGCCAGGCCGCTGGATCCTCACCGCGGTCGTGCTGGTCCTGGTCGCCCAGTTCGCGCACGGACTGGTCACCAACCCCTTCTACCAGTGGGACCGCTGGAGCTACTGGTTCCTGCGCCCCACCATCCTCGACGGCCTGCTGATCACCCTCGAAGTCACCGCCTACAGTGCGGTGCTGGGCCTTGTCGGCGGCATCGTGCTCGCACTGGGCCGGCTCTCGAAGAGCCCGGTGCTGCGCGCGGTCAGCTGGACCTACGTCTGGGCGCTGCGCTCCATCCCGCTCATCGTGGTGCTGATCTTCCTCTACAACTTCAGCGCCCTGTACAAGACGTTGAGCGTCGGCATCCCCTTCGGCCCGGCCTTCTTCTCCTTCGACGAGTCGAGACTCGCCACCGACATGGCCGTCGCCGTCGTCGGCCTCAGCCTCAACGAGGCCGCCTACGCGGCCGAGGTGGTACGCGGCGGCATCCTCTCCGTCGACCAGGGCCAGCACGAGGCGGCCGCCGCGCTCGGCCTGCCGAAGGGCTACCAGTTCCGGAGGATCGTCTTCCCGCAGGCGCTGCGCACGATCATCCCGAACTACGTCAACCAGCTCATCGGCCTGATCAAGGGCACCTCGCTGGTCTTCTACGTCTCCCTGCTCGACCTGTTCGGCTCCGCGCAGACCATGGGCGCCACCTACCCCGGCGACATCGTGCCGCTGCTGCTGGTCGTCACCGTCTGGTACCTGATCCTGACCAGCATCGTGTCCGTCATCCAGTTCTACGTCGAGCGGTACTACGCCCGCGGTGCCACCCGCAGCCTGCCGCCGACGCCGCTGCAGAAACTCCGCACCGGTCTTTCCGACCTGCGGGCCCGTATACGCCGGGAGGCCGCCGTATGACCGCCGAGACGCTCGAAGCCCTGGCGGACGTCGAGGCCGCCACCGTCGAGGTCCACGACGTGCACAAGTGGTACGGCACCCACCGGGTACTGGACGGCGTCGACCTGACCGTCCGCCCCGGCGAGGTCACCGTCATCCTGGGCCCCTCCGGCTCCGGCAAGTCCACCCTGCTGCGCGTCATCAACCACCTGGAGAAGCCCGAGATCGGGTACGTCAGTATCAACGGCGAGCTGGTCGGCGTGAAGCGGCAGGGCGACCGGCTCAAGGAGCTCAGCGAGCGGGCCATCCTCACCCAGCGCGGCCGGATCGGCTTCGTCTTCCAGAACTTCAATCTCTTCCCGCATCTGACCGTGCGGGACAACGTGGCCGCCGCCCCGGTCGCGACCGGGCAGCTCACCAAGCCCGAAGCTCGGGAACTGGCCCGCGAGTTGCTCGTCCGGGTCGGTCTCGCGGACAAGACCGGCGCCTACCCGCGCCAGCTCTCCGGCGGCCAGCAGCAGCGCGTCGCCATCGCCCGCGCCCTCGCGCTGCGCCCCGGCGTCATCCTCTTCGACGAGCCCACCTCCGCCCTCGATCCCGAACTGGTCGGTGAAGTCCTCGCCGTCATCAAGGACCTGGCGAGCAGCGGCACCACCCTCGTCATCGTCACCCACGAGATCGGCTTCGCCCGCGAGATCGCCGACCGGGTCGTCTTCATCGACGGCGGCAAGGTCATCGAGCAGGGCCCGCCCTCCGAGGTCCTCGACAAGCCGCGGCACGAGCGGACCCGGGACTTCCTCAGCAAGGTCCTCTGATCCGCCGCATCCCCCAGACCTCCCCCCCACGCCACCCTCATCACCTTCAGCGACAAGGAACGGCCATGCCCACCCACTTCTCCCGACGCAGCCTGATGCGCGGCATCACCGCGGCGACCGCCGTCGCCTCCCTGGCCACCGGGCTCGCCGCCTGCGGTGGCAACAGCGACGCGGCCACCACCACCGAAGCCGCCAAGTCCGGCGAGGTCGTCATCGGACGTGTCTCCAACGGCGCCGCCACCCAGACCACCATCAAGGTCTCCGAGGTCAAGTCCATCAGCGCCGAACTGCCCGCCGCCGTCAAGAAGAGCGGCAAGCTGGAGATCGGCATCGGTGCCCTGCCCGCCGGGTTCCCGCCGCTGGCGTACGTCGGCAACGACCAGAAGACCCTCACCGGCTCGGAGCCCGACCTCGGCCGCCTGGTCGCCGCGGTGTTCGGGCTCAAGGCCGAGGTCAAGAACTCCACCTGGGAGAACCTCTTCGTCGGCATCGACAGCGGCAAGGTCGACGTGGCCTTCTCCAACGTCACCGACACCGAGGAGCGCAAGAAGAAGTACGAGTTCGCCTCCTACCGGCAGGACAACCTCGCCTTCATCGTGCCGAAGAAGAGCACCTGGAACTTCGACGGCAACTACGAGAACCTCGCCGGCAAGACGATCGCCGTCGGCTCCGGCACCAACCAGGAGAAGATCCTCCTGGAGTGGAAGGACAAGCTGGCCAAGGAGGGCAAGAAGCTCACCGTCAAGTACTTCCAGGACAGCCCCAGCACCTACCTCGCCCTGAACAGCGGCAAGATCGACGCCTCCTTCGGTCCCAACCCCGGCTTCGCGTATCACAACCGTCAGGTGGCCAACACGCCCAACGCCTCCCGCACCGCGGGCACCTACTCCGGTGCGGGCGCGAGCCTGCAGGGCCTGATCGCGGCAACGGCGAAGAGGGACAGCGGACTCGCCAAGCCGCTGGCCGACGCGATCAACTACCTGATCAAGAACGGTCAGTACGCCGAGTGGCTCAAGGCGTACAACCTCTCCAACGAGGCCGTCGCCAAGTCCGAGGTGAACCCGCCGGGCCTGCCGCTCGACAACTCCTGACCAGTGCGGGCCGGGGACTCCACCGCCGCCCCGCGATGGAGTCCCCTCGCGCCGCACAGCCCGAGCCGCACCCCGGAGACCGCCACACCATGTCCGTCACCACCCGCGACCCCAGTTCCTCGCACATCCTGGACAACCCCGCCTGGGCCGCGCTCACCGGCCCCCACGCCCTCCCCCATAGCCTGAAGGGCATGGGCGGTACCCCCATCGCCGAACGAATCGGCAACGCTGCCCGCTATCACCGGGACGTGGCTCCCTTCTGCGCCGTCTCCGACGAGGACGACCCGCGCGCCTGGGCCGACCTCGCCGCGCTCGTCGGCCCCGGCGGCACCGCCTCGGTGCGGGGCGTCACCGAGGCACCGGAGGGCTGGGAGGTGGTCGGCACCGGACACGGCGTCCAGTTCGTGGACACCGGCGTGCGTTCGGAGCCCGACCGGGAGGCCGTACGGCTCGGCCCCGACGACGTGTCCGAAATCCTCGACCTGGTCGCCCGCACCCGGCCGGGCCCCTATCTGCCCCGCACCGTCGAGATGGGCACCTGCCTCGGCATCCGCCACCAGGGCCGGCTGATCGCCCTGGCCGGCGAGCGGCTGCACCCGCCCGGCTGGACGGAGATCAGCGCCGTGTGCACCGATCCGGACCACCGCGGCCGGGGCCTGGCCACCCGCCTTGTCCGCGCGGTCGCCGCGGGCATCAAGGAGCGCGGTGAACACCCCTTTCTGCACGCCGTGGCCACCAACGCGAACGCGATCCGGCTGTACGAGTCGATCGGGTTCACCCTGCGCCGACGTACGGTCTTCTCGCTCGTACGGCACACCGGCGCCGCCGCTCTGGAAGAAACGGCATAGCTGTGCCGTTGTGCTTGTCGAAGGTGATTGCCCGGACCGTTCGGACGGAGGTGCCACACGTGACACGTGTACGCCGCGCCGTCCACCTCCACTCCCGGCCCCACATCGACCTGCAGCGCGTGGCCGGCTCCCTCTGTAGCTCCTGACCCCGTTTCCCCAGCGCCGTGCGCCCCGATTCCCGTGGGCCGGCGATCTTGTACGGACCTCCAGGAAGGCATCCATCCGTGTCCCCTTCTCCTTCGCTGCACCTTGCCGTCGCCCTCGACGGCACCGGCTGGCACCCCGCCTCCTGGCGCGAGCAGGTCGCCCGTCCCCGGGACCTGTTCACCGCCGGATACTGGGCCGACCTGGTCGCCGAGGCCGAGCGCGGCCTGCTCGACTTCGTCACCTTCGAGGACGGACTCGGCCTGCAGTCCTCGCTCCCCCAGTCTCGACTTCGCTCGACCGGGGGGACCCCCATCGGCGAGTTGGACGGCCGCACCGACCAGGTCCGCGGCCGTCTGGACGCCGTACTGATCGCGTCCCGCATCGCACCCCTCACCCGGCACATCGGTCTGGTGCCGACCGTGATCGCCACTCACACGGAGCCCTTCCACATCTCCAAGGCGATCGCCACCCTCGACTACGTCAGCACCGGCCGGGCCGGCCTGCGGGTGCAGATCACCGCTCGCCCGCACGAGGCCGACCACTTCGGCCGCCGCACCTTCCCGCCGCTGAGCGTGGAGGAGTTGCGGACCCCGGCCGGACAGCAGCGGCTGACCGACCTGTTCGACGAGGCCGCCGACTACGTCGAGGTCGTGCGCCGTCTCTGGGACAGCTGGGAGGACGACGCCGAGATCCGGGACGTGGCCACCGGCCGCTTCATCGACCGGGACAAGCTGCACTACATCGACTTCGAGGGCCGTTTCTTCAGTGTCAAGGGACCCTCCATCACTCCACGCCCGCCCCAGGGCCAGCCGCTGGTCACCGCTCTCGCCCACCAGACCGTCCCGTACCGGCTGGTGGCCCGCCAGGCCGACGTCGGCTACGTCACCCCGCACGACGCCGAGCAGGCCCGCGCGATCGTCACCGAGATCCGCGCCGAGCAGGAGGCGGCCGGGCGGGCCGGTGAACTCCTGCACGTCTTCGGTGACCTGGTGGTCTTCCTGGACGCCGAGCAGGCCGCCGCGGAGGACCGGCGCGCACGCCTCGACACCCTCGCGGGGGAGCCGTACACCAGCGACGCCCGCATCTTCGCCGGTACCCCCGCCCAACTCGCCGATCTGCTCCTGGAACTCCACAGCGCCGGGCTGACCGGCTTCCGCTTGCGCCCCGCCGTCGCCGGACACGACCTGCCGGCCATCACCCGCGGGCTGGTCCCCGCACTCCAGCGCCGGGGACGCTTCCGGGACGCCTACGAGGCCTCCACCCTGCGCGGCCTGCTGGGCCTCGCCCGCCCCGCCAACCGCTACGCAGCAGCCATCGCCTGAGCAGCCGGAGAGGACGACCGCACCCCATGAGCAAGCCGCTGAAGCAGATCCACCTGGCCGCGCACTTCCCGGGAGTCAACAACACCACCGTGTGGAGCGACCCGGCCGCCGGCAGCCACATCGAGTTCAGCTCCTTCGTGCACTTCGCGCGGACCGCCGAACGCGCCAAGTTCGACTTCCTGTTCCTCGCCGAGGGGCTCAGGCTGCGTGAACAGGGCGGGCAAATATACGACCTGGACGTCGTCGGCCGGCCCGACACCTTCACCGTCCTCACCGCGCTGGCCGCCGTCACCGACCGGCTGGGCCTGACCGGCACCATCAACTCCACGTTCAACGAGCCGTACGAGGTGGCCCGCCAGTTCGCCAGCCTCGACCACCTCTCCGGCGGCCGGTCCGCGTGGAACGTGGTCACCTCCTGGGACGCCTTCACCGGCGAGAACTTCCGCCGCGGCGGCTTCCTGCCGCAGGAGGAGCGCTACTCCCGCGCCAAGGAGTTCCTCGCCACCGCCAACGAACTCTTCGACTCCTGGCGCGGCGACGAGATCGTCGCCGACCAGGCCACCGGGACCTTCCTGAAGGACGCCCGGGCCGGCGCCTTCGTGCACCAGGGGCAGCACTTCGACATCCACGGCCGGTTCAACGTCCCGCGTTCCCCGCAGGGCCGTCCGGTGATCTTCCAGGCGGGCGATTCCGAGGAGGGCCGTGAGTTCGCCGCGTCGAGCGCCGACGCCATCTTCAGCCGGTACGCGACCTTGAAGGAGGGCCAGGCGTTCTACACGGACGTCAAGTCGCGGCTCGCCAGGTACGGCCGTCGCCCCGACCAGCTGCTGATCCTGCCCGCCGCGACCTTCGTCCTCGGCGACACCGACCAGGAGGCCGCCGAACTCGCCCGCGAGGTGCGCCGGCAGCAGGTCAGCGGCGCCACCGCCATCAAACACCTGGAGTTCGTCTGGAACCGGGACCTGTCGGCGTACGACCCGGAGGGGCCGCTGCCCGACGTCGACCCCGTGGTGAGCGAGGAGCACATATCGCGGGGCCGGGCCCAGGTGCGGATGTACCGGGACCCGATCGCCGTCGCCCGCGAGTGGCGTCAGCTCGCCGAGGCCAACAAGTGGTCCATCCGCGACCTGGTCATCGACACCGGCAACCGGCAGACCTTCGTCGGCGCCCCGGCCACCGTCGCGCACACCATCAACGACTTCGTGCAGGCCGACGCCTCCGACGGCTTCATCCTCGTCCCGCACATCACCCCCGCGGGCCTCGACGCGTTCGCCGACAAGGTCGTACCCCTGCTCCAGGAACGGGGCGTGTTCCGCACCGAGTACGAGGGGCCGACCCTGCGCGACCACCTCGGCCTCGCCCACCCCCACTCTCGGCTTCGCTCGAGCGGGGGGACCCCCATGGACGACCTGCGGGGCGACCAGCGGGTGGCGTCGTGAAATTCCTGGCCATCACACTCATCGTGCACCGCCCGGACCCCGTCACCGGGATACAGAAGCCGACCCACGACCGCTTCCGCGAGGTCCTCGACAGCGCCCTGCTGGCCGAGGAGCTGGGCTTTGACGGCTTCGGTGTGGGGGAGCGGCACGAGCGGCCGTTCATCTCCTCGTCCCCGACCGTCGTACTCAGCCATGTGGCCGCCCTGACGAAGCGGATCCGCCTGTTCACGGCCGTCACGACGCTCAGCCTGCTGGACCCGGTCCGGGCATACGAGGACTACGCCACGCTGGATCACCTGTCCGACGGGCGCCTCGACCTGATCATCGGCAAGGGCAACGGCGCCGCCCAGCGTGACCTGTTCCAGGTCACGCCCGAGGACCAGTGGGACCGCAACGCCGAGAGCTACGAGGTCTTCCGCAAGCTGTGGCGTCAGGACAAGGTCACCGCCGCCACCCGCTTCCGTCCCCCGCTGACCGAAGCCGAGGTGTGGCCACGGCCGTACCAGCGGCCGATCCGGGTCTGGCACGGCAGTGCCACCAGCAAGGAGTCGGTCGACCTGGCCGCCCGCTACGGCGATCCGCTGTTCTCGGCGAACGTCACCCACCCCATTGAGCCGTACGCCGAGTTGGTCCGCTCCTACCGGCAGCGGTGGGACCACTACGGTCACGACCCGGCATGGATCGCCGTCGGCGCCGGCACCGCGGGCATCTGCGTCGCGCCCACCTCGCAGGAGGCACTGGCCGCGTACCGGCCGGTCTTCGAGGCCAACCTCGCGTTCTTCGAGAAGGCCGGCCTGCCGGTCGTCTTCGAGACCCTGGAGGACTTCGCCGAACGCAGCTCCGCCCTGATCGGCAGCCCGCAACAGGTCATCGACAAGGTGCACCGCTACCACGAACAGCTCGGGCACACCGTGCTCCACCTGCACGCCGACGCGAGCGGGCTGACGGAGACCCAGCACCGTGCCTCCCTGGAGCTGTTCCAGTCCGACGTCGCCCCCGTGCTCCGCCGCGAGATCCCGGACCCGCCGTTCGCATGGGGACCCGTGCTTCCGGCACCACCGCTCACCCAGGAGTCCGCCCATGTCTGACATCCCCCTCGGCATCCTCGACCTGGTCCCGATCCCGTCGGGCTCGACGGCAGCCGACGCCCTGCGCAACTCGATCGACCTCGCACAGCGGGCCGAGCGCCTCGGATACGCCCGCTACTGGTTCGCCGAGCACCACCTCAACCCGGGCGTGGCCGGCACGTCACCCGCCGTCGTCCTGGCGCTGACCGCCTCCGCCACCTCCACCATCCGGCTCGGCTCCGGGGCCGTGCAGCTCGGGCACCGCACCGCGCTGTCCACCGTGGAGGAGTTCGGACTGCTCGACGCACTGCACCCGGGCCGGTTCGATCTGGGCCTGGGACGCTCGGGCGGCCGTCCGCCGGGAGAGCCGGCCGCACCGTTGCCGACGGCGACCCCGGTCGTCGACGGCCGCACCCCGAACGGCCTGCTGATCCCGCCCCGCTTCTCCTTCGAGCACCTGCTCGGCTCACCCCGCATCGCGCTGCAGCGCAGACTGCTCCTGCTGCCGGGCGCCGAGTCACAGGACTACGCCGATCAGATCGACGACATCCTCGCCCTGCTCGCCGGCACCTACCGCTCCCCGGAGGGCGTCGAGGCGCACGTCGTGCCGGGGGAGGGCGCCGACGTGGAGGTGTGGATCCTGGGCAGCAGCGGTGGTCAGAGCGCCGCTGCCGCGGGCCGTAACGGTCTGCGGTTCGCGGCGAACTACCACGTCAGCCCGGCCACGGTCCTTGAGGCGGTGGAAGGTTACCGGTCCTTCTTCCAGCCTTCCGAGTTCCTCGACAAGCCGTACGTCAGCGTCTCGGCGGACGTCGTCGTTGCCGAGAACGACGCCACCGCCCGCACGCTCGCCACCGGCTACGGCCTGTGGGTGCGCAGCATCCGCACCGCCGAGGGCGCCATCGAGTTCCCGACGCCGCAGGAAGCGCACGCCCACACGTGGACCGACGAGGACCGGGCCCTCGTCCAGGACCGCCTCGACACCCAGTTCGTCGGCTCACCGGGCCGGGTGGCCGACCAGCTGGAACAGCTGCAGGAGGCGACAGGCGCGGACGAGTTGCTCATCACGACGATCACCCACGACCATGCCGACCGGGTCCGTTCGTACGAACTGCTCGCGGAGGAATGGCGCAGACGGGGGCACTCCTTGCAGGCGAGCTGACGTTGGGGTGACCTCACCGACCGGCTGCACGCGACCGCTTCGGCGCGGCCCGTCTCGTCTCCGCGCCGACAGCGGAAAACCTCTTCTCAGCCCCGATGCCAGGCCGCGAAGGAGCACAGCCAGTGACTGTTGCGGGCTCCGTCCCGCGGTGTCGACGACGACGCGCTCGCGGTCCCACGGCTCGTACTCCCGGTCGACGACCTGCACACCACTTCCACCTCGACGACACGCCCGCCCGCCCTGACGGCCGTGCCCCGCCAGGCGTCACGCGTCACACTCAGCGGATTGACCGATTCCGCGATCACGGTCAGCCCCTGCCGCAGATGTTGCCCGGCCAGGGCATATCCGACGACGTAACCCACGGGACCCACGGGGTGCCGGGCCACACCGGAACGGACGATCGCCTGCTCGATGGTGTCGACCCGCAGATGGACCGCACCGATCCGGGCCGCCAGGAGACGGGCGAGCGTGGTCTTGCCGGTGCCGGGCAGGCCGCCCATGACGATGAGCAGAGGATCATTTCTCCGTCAACCGTCCCGAAGAAGTGCCGTACGCCTGGGCTTTGCGCACGAAGAGCTCGTGCAGGTCGCGGACCGCCCGCGGCACGGCGCCCGAATGGCGGCGCTGCAGCACCAGCAGCACGTCGGTGGCATCCCCCGCGAGCGGCCGCACAGTGATCGCGCCCCGTCGCTCCAGCGGGTCGCCGACGACGCTGAAGTCCGGCAGCACCGTGGCCCCCAGCCCCTCGGCCACCATCAGCTTGCCCATCTCCGCGCCGTCGGTGGAGTACGAGAAGGACGGAGTCCGGCCGCGGAGCAGCCGGTGCACGAAACGGTGCATCACATACCCGGACCGCATCACGATCAACGGCTCGGCCAGGAGACTGTCCGCGTCCACCGCATCCAGGGACGCCAGCGGACTGTCCGGACGCACGCACACCACCGGCCGCCCGCAGAGCAACTCCGTCGTCTCGAAGCCGGGCGGCAGGTCGTCGCCCCGCAGGTAGTTCACCAGTCCCAGGTCGAAGGCGCCCTCCAACAGGCCGCGGTGGATGTCGGCCTGCTGCGCGCCGACCAACTCCACCTGGGTGACCGGGTGCGAGGCCCGGAACTCGCGCACGGTCGGGATGACCAGCGGCACGGTAGCCGTGTTCACCGTGCCGAGCCGGACCATGCGGCTGATGCGGTGCTGGTCGCCGGCCGCGCCGCGCAGCCGGTCGACCGCGTCCAGCACGCTCATGATGTGCGGCAACAGCTCGCGTCCCTCGTCGCTGACCTTCGCCCCGGACCGCTTGCGCTCCAGCAGGTCCACGCCGAGTTCGCGCTCCAGATTGCGTACGGTCTCGCTGAGCGCCGGCTGGGACAGGTGCAGTTCCTCGGCGGCGCGCCGCAGCGAACCGAGCCGCGTGACGGCAGCGATGTATTCGAGCTGTTCGATACGCACGAAAAGGAGACTGCGCCCTCCCGGGAGCGGGTTCAAGGGAATCCCTGTCACAACCTCGTGAATACCGACTCTCACCATGTGGAATCACCACCGGGCATTCTTGACCGGCCGGACTCCCTCCTGGTTCGATCGATGGCATGAAGCGACAGGACCTCACGCGGCGACGCCACGTCGACCTTGCGCGTGTCTCCAGCGCCTTCTGTCGCTGTCGAGCCTGAGCGCACCCGAGGGAAACCCTCCCACCCGCTCCCTCTGTGACTTCCTTTCCGTGAATTCCGGTCCCGGCTTGTTTCCGTCGTGACGACGGATCTCCCGGATACGCCGCTCCAGCGTGCCTGAATTCCGCGGAACTCATTCGTCCTGCCCGCGCAGCATTCTCCTGCCAGGAGTTCCCCATGCCCGCATCCTCCGCACACCCCGGATCCGACCCCGTCCGCTTCGCCTACTGGGTGCCGAACGTCAGCGGCGGCCTCGTCACCAGCACCATCGAGCAGCGCACCGACTGGGGCTACGACTACAACCGCGAACTCGCCGTCCTCGCCGAGAACAACGGCTTCGACTACGCGCTCAGCCAGGTCCGCTACATGGCCAGCTACGGCGCCGAGTACCAGCACGAGTCGACCAGTTTCAGCCTGGCCCTGCTGCTCGCCACGCAGCGGCTGAAGGTCATCGCCGCCGTCCACCCCGGCCTGTGGCACCCGGGTGTCCTCGCCAAGCTCGGCGCCACCGCCGACCACCTGTCGAACGGCCGCTTCGCCGTCAACGTCGTCAGCGGCTGGTTCAAGGGCGAGTTCACCGCGCTGGGCGAGCCCTGGCTGGAGCACGACGAACGCTACCGGCGCTCGGAGGAGTTCATCCGCGCCCTGCGGAAGATCTGGACCGAGGACCACGCCGAACTCGGCGGCGACTTCTACCGGTTGCGCGACTTCTCCCTCAAGCCCAAACCGCTGAACACCCCCGAGCGCCCGCACCCGGAGATCTTCCAGGGCGGCAACTCCACCGCGGCCCGTGCCATGGCCGGCCGCGTCTCCGACTGGTACTTCTCCAACGGCAAGGACTTCGACGGCGTCACCGAGCAGATCGCCGACGTCCGTGCCTCCGCCGCCCAAGCGGGCCGTACGCCGCCGAAGTTCGGCCTCAACGGCTTCCTCATCGCCCGCGACACCGAAGCCGAAGCCCGCGAGACGCTCCGCGAGATCGTCGCCAAGGCCGACACGCAGGCCGTGCACGGCTTCCGCGACGCCGTCCAACAGGCCGGTCCGTCCACCGCCGACGGCAAGGGCATGTGGCAGGACTCGAGCTTCGAGGACCTCGTCCAGTACAACGACGGCTTCCGTACGGGTCTGATCGGCACCCCTGAGCAGATCGCCGAGCGGATCGTCGCCTACAAGCGGCTCGGCGTCGACCTCTTCCTCCTCGGCTTCCTGCACTACCTGGAGGAGGTCGAGTACTTCGGCAAGCGGGTGCTGCCCCTGGTGCGCGAACTGGAAGCACTGGAAGACGCGTCCGAGCCCGCCGCCGCCCACGCCTGACCGCGGCCCGCACACGAAACGACGAACCGAAAGGTCCTCCCATGGCCACTGTCCTGTCCGTCTCCGGGAGCCCCTCCGCCACCTCCCGCACCGCTCGGCTGCTGCGCCACCTGGACGAGCGGCTCATCGCGCAGGGGCACGAGGTGATTGCGCTGGACGTTCGTACCCTGCCTGCCGAGGCGCTGCTCGGGGCCGACTTCGCTCACCCGGCGATCGTCCGGGCCACCGCCCTGTTCGAGCAGGCGGACGGGGTGGTGATCGGTACCCCCGTCTACAAGGCCGCCTACTCCGGACTGCTGAAGGCGCTGCTCGACCTGCTCCCGCAGTACGCCCTGGCGGGCAAGACGGTCCTCCCGCTGGCCACCGGCGGTACCACCGCCCACGTTCTGGCCATCGACTACGCCCTGCGCCCGGTGTTGGCCTCCATGGGGCCTGCGCACATCACGCCGGGCTGGTTCACGCTCGACAGGGACATCACGGTGGGCGAGGACGGCACGCTGACCGTCGCGCCGGGATCGGCCGAGGCCCTGGCGCAGGTCACGGACCAGTTCTCGGCCGCGCTGGGCGGCCGTACGACGCTGCTGGCGGCCGCCGGATGAGCGTCGCGCACGTCATCGCGGATGATACCGAGGCCCTTGCCGTGGCCGCGGAGCTGGCCGCGGACTTCCGCGAGGGCGCCGCCGAGCGGGACGCACGGCGCAGGCTCCCGCACGCGGAGCTGGAGCGGCTGTCCGCCTCCGGACTGCTGGCCGTGACCGTGCCCGCCCGGTTCGGCGGCGCGGACGTCCGTGCGGACACGCTCGCCGAGATCTTCCGGCTGCTGGCCGCCGCCGACGCAAGCCTCGCCCAGATCCCGCAGAGCCACTTCGTGTACGTCAACGTGCTGCGCAGGCAGGGTACCGACGATCAGCAGAAGTTCTTCTTCGCTGAGGTACTGGCGGGCAAGCGGTTCGGCAACGCCCAGTCCGAGGCGGGCACCCGGCACATCCAGGACATCCGCACCCGCCTCGCCCGGCTCCCGGACGGGTCGTACGTCCTCGACGGCGTCAAGCACTACTCCACCGGCGCGCTCTTCGCCCACTGGATCCCGGTCCTCGCCCGCACCGACGACGACACCCTGCACGTGGCGTACGTCCCGCGCGACGCGCCCGGCCTCACGGTCGTGGACGACTGGGACGGCATGGGACAGCGCACGACCGCCAGCGGAACCGTCCGCCTGGAGTCGGTGCCCGTGCCCGCCGACCGCGTCGTGCCGCACCACCTCACCTTCCAGGGACCCCAACTCCACGGCGCGGTAGCCCAGTTGCTGCACGCGGCCATCGACGCCGGGATCGCCTCCGGGGCGCTGGCCGAGGCGGTGGAGTTCGTCCGTACGAAGAGCCGCCCCTGGTTCGAGAGCGCCGCCGAGGGGCACGCGACCGCCGCGGAGGATCCGCTGCTGATCCAGCGGTTCGGCGAACTGGCGATCAGAGAACGGGCTGCCGAGGCGTTGCTTCGCGAGGCCGCCCGCGCGGTCGACGACGCCCGCGCCGACCTGACCGACGACTCGGCCGCCGAGGCCTCGATCGCGGTGGCCGCCGCGAAAGTGACGGCGGCCGAGGTCGCCGTGGAGGTCGCCAGCGCCGTTTTCGAGGTCTCCGGCACCCGCTCGGCGCTCGACTCCCTGGGCCTGCACCGCCATTGGCGCGACGCACGCACCCACACCCTGCACGACCCGGCCCGCTGGAAGGTCCAGCACATCGGCCGTTACGTGCTGAACGGCACCAGGCCGCCCCGGCACGGCCTCCTGTGACGAACGCTGACGAACACCGATCGGAGCCCCACGTGTCCCTCACCTTCCACTGGTTCCTGCCCACCAACGGCGACAGCCGCCACGTCGTCGGCGGCGGCCACGGCACCCCCGCCACGGAGTCCGGGCGCGACCGGCCACCGACGGTCGCCTACCTGAGCCAGATCGCCCGCGCCGCCGAGGACCTCGGCTTCGTCGGCGCTCTCACGCCGACCGGCGCGTGGTGCGAGGACGCGTGGCTGACCACCGCCATGGTCAGCCAGAACACCGAGCGCCTGAAGTTCCTCGTCGCCTTCCGCCCCGGCTTCGTCTCGCCGACGCTCGCGGCGCAGATGGCCTCCACCTTCCAGCGGCAGAGCGGCGGACGGCTCCTGCTCAACGTCGTCACCGGCGGTGAGAGCCACGAGCAGCGGGCTTATGGGGACTTCCTGGACAAGGACGCGCGGTACCGCCGTACCGGCGAATTCCTGGAAATCGTCCGGGGGCTGTGGGAGGGCAAGACCGTCGACCTCGCCGGCGAGCACCTCCAGGTCGAGGACGCCAGGCTGGCCCGGGTGCCCGACCCGGTGCCCGAGGTGTACTTCGGGGGCTCCTCGCCGATCGCCGGAGAAGTTGCCGCCAGGCATGTCGACGTCTACCTCACCTGGGGTGAGCCGCCCGCCGCCGTCGCGCAGAAGATCACCTGGATCAGGGCGCTGGCCGCGAAGGAGGGTCGCAGCGTCCGCTTCGGAATCCGGTTGCACGTCATCACCCGCGACACCTCCGAGCAGGCCTGGGCCGAGGCGGAGCGGCTGCTGGCGGGCTTCGATGCGGAGACGGTGCGGCAGGTTCAGGCCGGGCTTGCCCGCAGCGAGTCGGAGGGACAGCAGCGGATGCTGGCCCTGCACGGGGGTGGGAGCCGGGACGGGCTGGAGATCCATCCCAACCTGTGGGCGGGCATCGGTCTGGTGCGGGGTGGGGCGGGGACCGCCCTGGTCGGCAGCCACACCGAGGTTGCCGAGCGGATCAAGGAGTACGCCGCTTTGGGGATCGAGGAGTTCATCTTCTCCGGGTATCCGCACCTGGAGGAGGCGTACTGGTTGGGCGAGGGCGTGCTGCCGAAGCTTCAGGCGCAGGGTCTGTGGCGGCACCCGTACGGGCAGCAGGTGGCCCCCGCCGCCCAGGTCCCCTTCGCCGGTGCCGGGAGCGCGCGATGACCCAGGTGATCGCCGACGACACCGGCCCCGCTGATAGACCGCTGGGTCGCGGTGAGGTCCTGGTGCCGGAGTCGTCTGACCGGCGGGGTCACTCAGGAGCCGGCCCCGATGTAGGCGCGGTCGGTTAAGCGTTGTCCCGGAACTCTTGAAGGGGCCGCACCGCCCGTTCGGACAGCCCGACTCCGTCGTTGTTGCCCGCGAGTCGCCGTGCCATCTCGCATCGGGCGCCAAAGGCTCCCGCGGGGACGGCCGTTAGGGTGATCGGATGGATGTCGGTGCGGTACTGATCGCGGTCGCCGGTGTCGGGGGGACGCTCGGGGGCGCACTGCTCACCCAGCGCGGTGCCGACCGGGCCAAGCGACGTGAGCTGGAGATAACCCATGCTTTCGAGGAGGCTCGCGAGCACCGCGAGCTGCGGCGCAGCTGCTATACGGAGCTTCACAGGGACGCGCGGCAGTTTTCCACAGCACTCAGCCGTCACCTGTACGTCATGCGGGACCGTACGGCCGAGGCCGAGGACATTCGGGCGTTGGAAGAAACCAAGGACGCCTACCGCGACCGCTGGTCCGAGGCATTGATGATCGCTTCTGACACGGTGATCCCCTCGGCTCACGACGTGAACGGGGCACTGACCCTCGTCTACGGACAGGTGAAGCGTCTGGAGCAGGGAAACCCGCGGCCGGGTGAGACCCTACGATCAGCGGCTGAAGCACAACATTCGCTCTGGTCCCTGATCGACACCATGAGAGAGTCCATGCGCAGTGATCTCGGCGTAGCTGAAGACGCGTACTCGGTCATCCCGAATCGCGAGCAGCTTGAGGCTGTGCGTCGTGATTTTGGCGTGCCCGAGGAGCCACGCAGGTGATCTCGCTTCGCCCTGTTCAGGCTTGGTGAGTGCGAGGTAGTGCATGTGGGCGACACCGCTCGTGGCCCAGAAGACCCCGTCGCCCTTCAGCCGGCAGTCCCGCAGGACCTTCCAGTCCTTCATGCGGGCGAAGACGTGTTCGACGTGGGCACGGACCCTGCGACGGGAGGCATGGTGCTCCTCCTTCCAAGCCGGGAGTTCGGCCTGACCGCGCTCACGGCGGTGGGGGATGACGAGGCCGGTGCCCCGGTATCCACCGTCCGCGATGACCGTGGCGTTGCCGACGGCGTCTTTCGCGCCGGACAGCCCCCATGCCTTGCGGTCGTTGCGGTCGCCGGGCACAGGCCGGCCGACGGCCACGACGCGCCGGGTGTCGGCGTCGATGACGACCTGATGGTTAGTGGAGGCCCGGTAATTCTTCGACTGCTCGGCGATGGTGTGGTCGCGGGTGGGGCCCAAGGTACCGTCCACGATCAGCACGGTGTCCTTGCGGAACCGTTTGCGGGGGTGGAGTGCGAGCGATCGCCCGAGGCGGTCGATGATGCGGCTGGCGACTGACTTCAAGGCACTGGAAAGCAGGGCGATTTGTCGCAGTGTCCGGTCCGTCCGCCAGTACGCGGCGACCAGCAGCGACCCGGTCCTCCAGTGGCAGGCTCCACGGTCGTCCTCTGCGGACCGCATCCGCGCCTCTGCGGCGCAGCACAGTGATCAGTTTGCTGAACTGACGCGGGCTCAGCCCGGTGAACGGAGCTAACCAGGACGGCTTGAGCGCCGTGAGCACACCTGCCACAGCAAGATCGTCTCAAAGATCGACGCTGTGGAACGATGATCGTCATGACGGGTCAGGTCTGGGTGTCACTCATATCGTTGGGCGGCGTTGTCCTCGGCGGCGTGTTGTCCTACCTCGTCCAGCACAGGACTCAGCAATCAGCGGAACGTGCCGAACAGCAACGGCAGCGGATCGCGTTGACGGAGACCCGGCGTGCGGAACGGCTCGCGCTGCTGGAGCGGTTCATCGAGGTATCGGCCGAGGCGGAACGCTGCGCCTACACCCGGCCGTCCGAGTGGGAGGACACCGATGCCTGGTACCTCACCACCCGGGACGTCATGTACAGGCTGTGGGTTGCGGATCGGCTCCTCCGCATCCAGTTCCCCCTGCCTGTGCATGACGCCGCACACGCGCACTTCCTCGACCTCAACAAGACCGTGTGGCACGGCTTGCCCGACGGTGAGAGCGTGCGGGACTACCTGGAGGACAACCGGTCGGCGTTTCTCGACGCGGCCCGCGAAGTCATGGGGTAGCCCACCGCCGAGCCAGGACCGACAGTGAGGAAACCCCCTGCCGACAACTGACCCCAGCTGAGCACAGCGCCCACCCCCGAAACCGTCGCGGACCGGGGGCTCTGGGCTGTTCAGCCCATCTGATGGGGCGGTGGCTTTCGCCAGGCGTCTCGGAAGAGCACCGAACACCGGCACGTTACGGGTTGCTCGGCTTGTTGGTTCCTTCGGCGAGGAACTCCCGGGCGCCGCGCAGGGAGGTGACCAACTCTCGTTGGGTCGCACGGCAGTCGAGACGGACGTCGAGCCCACCGGGGATCCCGGATTCGCTGCGCCGTCCTGCCCGCAGCCGGGAGACGTCGAGCCCATCGCGGCGAGCGATGAGGACACCGAGGTCGTAACGGCTGACAGGCTCGGCCCCCGCAAGATGGCGCACACCGGAAGCATCGGAGAACCCCAACTCCAGCAGAGCGGCGGCCAGATCCGACACATGCACCGGGCAGCGGACGTCGTCCGTGAACAGCACCCCGTCCCACCTGCCCGACGTCAGGTCATGCACTGCCCGGACATGAACAGAGCGCCGGTCCCCAATGATCAGGGAAGTGCGGGCGACGACGGCGTCCGGATGCACGAGGCGGACGCCGGTCTCGGCCGCTGCCTTCGCCGCGCCGTACGGGGTGACGGGATCGGGCAACCGGGCCTCGTCGTAGTGGACGCTCGCGCCGGAGAACACCGCGTCGCTCGACACGTGGACCAGCCGGCAGCCGTGCCGGGCGGCGGCCAGCGCGAGCCGCACAGGCCCCTCTGCCGTCACCGCCCAGTCGGCTGCGCCACTGGTCGCGTTGATGATCACGCTCGGCGCCATGTCAGCAACGACGCTTTCCACACACTGCGGATCCCGCAGATCCAGGGCGTGCCAGACGGCGTCCGGGACCGACCCCGGCCGGGTCGCGAACGTCGCGGCCGTGACATGACCCGCGGCCGTCGCCCGGCGGACCAGCTCGCTGCCGAGGAACCCGCTCCCTCCAACGATCAAGACCGACATAACGCGACACGATAGAGAATCGCGGATGTCTCCGACCAGTCTTGCGTAAACAGGCAGAACTGCCCGAGGAGCACCAGGCCGCACGGATGCCTCCACGAAACCGAGTGGCCAGCAATCGCTCAACATCATGGCCAACCACGACGCAACATCAGCGCTGACCTCAGACTCTTCCATGCACGCTACCCGACCACAGGTGTGTCCCGTGCCAACCAACCTTGAGCACGCGCCATCGAACCTTGGCACTTGAGAGGCCGCGCCATCGAAGCCGCGTCGGCGAGCGCGTCCAGTTCACTCCGGCGAGCAGTAATCCGCTCCAGCTCCCGCATCCCCACACCCTCCGATGCTGTCCCGGCGTACCAGTCCGTTGGCGGATCGTAAGAGAGGCACGGCAGGCGGCGAAGCGGAACCCGACAACGCCTCCGGCCGACAAGCCGGACGATCTTCACCTGCTCAGAGGTTGCGGCGGAGGCAGACGCTGTCGTGCTTGGAGGCCCAGACCCGGGCGGGGAGTGTTGAGCCGGTGCGTGTGATGACGCAGCGGCGGCAGGCCCAGCGAAGCACGTGGTCGGGTGTCGGCGTATCGCAGCACCTCGCTGCGTGCAGCTCGTTGACGGCCTCCTCCTCCGCCCTCAGCTCTAGCAGCAGGCCCAGGGCGTACCAGAACTGGTGCAGCTCGCCGCCGGATGAACGGCCGCCTTCCGCGCACACTCACGCAGCCGTGCCCGACGCCGTCACACCCCAAGCCGCAGGCGACGCATCCGGCGGATCCTCATCTCTGCGCCGGTGACCGCCGCTTCCAGCTGAGGCCGCAGCAGTGCCTGGTCCTCGGATCGGGCCACCAGGAACTCGACCGTCAGCTCGGTGGGCACATCTTCGGCGCGGGAGACAGCCAGGTACGCAGCGCAGACCTCGTCCACGGCAGGCGCGGCCGCCTCCACGTACTTGCGCAGCAGACCCGCGATCGTCCGCAGCCTGGCCTGCAGGTCCCCGGAGCACTGATCAGCGCCCCGCTCGACTTCCTTGATCAACACCCGCAGGTCGTTGAGCTCCAGAAAAGTCGCGGCGCGCTGGAGCTCCTTCAAATCGCGGACGATGAGATCGATCTTGCTGAGGACTTCTGCGATCCTCTCCAGGTCGCGCTTGTCGGTCTTATGGTTCTCGATCAGGGCCAATACGTACCAGCCGATGGCTGCAACGATTACGGGGACCAAGATCGATACGATGCCGATGGGCATACGCTTCTCTCCGTACTGAGGCTGTGACAGGGCATACGGCACCACACGCTGTGTGCCGCTGGTGGTGACCCGCCCCTAGACTGGAGAGGACAGGTCCGGGAGCCGGGCGCTGGCGAGCGCCCGGTGCTTGAGATCTGCACCGGCAGCGAGGCGGCCACCTTTCCGCCGGTCACGGGGCTCTGTCCCGTAGATGGAGGGGTCCGCCGTCCGTCATTTCAAGGCATTGGGGCGGCGGACCTCACACTTCGATCACGAGGGCCTCCCGCTCCGTCGAGCCAGCCCTGCTACGCGTCCACGAGGTGCTCGAGCGCCTCCCCCTCGTCACCGGGGAAGTGGAGCGTCCCGAAGCCCCCAGAAACACGGCGTTGAGCAGTTGGTCCACGGCCAGGCTGCCCCTCTCCCGTCTGTTGTCCACGCGCCGGTCGATCAGGCCGTCGGCGCGGTCGGTGCCCGTTGTCCCGTTCGCCGCCTCCCGCAGATGGGTCATGACCATGTGGACGAGCTGCGGCCGGTGGGGCTCCGGCAACCGTAGCTGCAGACAGCGCCTCAGGAAGGCCGGGGGAAATTCGCGTTCGCCGTTGGAGGTGATCATCATGAGGGGGATGGCCCGGCACTTGACGACCCCGTCGACGATCTCGGCGCTGCGGCCCGGACCCTCCGTCATCACCGTCACCCGCGGGTGTAGCCGCCGGGCCCGCACCAGCTCGGCGATCGGGAACTGCCCCTCCTCGAACACGCTCAACAGGTCGTTGGCCAGGTCCTGGTCGCTCTTGTTCCGCTCGTCGACCAGCGGCACCCGGGGCAGCTCGCAGGGCAGCAATGCCGTTACCAACAGGCTGAGTTGGAGGCAGCCGCCAATTCCCGGGAGCTGCTCCTCGGCCGGCGGTCGGCCGTTCGCGGCACCGCCGGTGCCGCCCGCCAGATCCACGGCCCGTAAGGACCCCGAGTCTTGGATGCGGCCGATCGCGTCGTACTCGTACAGACCTGAGCGCAGTGTGGTGCGGCTGGTGATGTGCCAGCGCAGCACACTGCCAAGCTTCAGCTCTCTGCTGATCCGGTGGGCGAGGGAGGACTTGCCGGTTCCCGGGCGCCCCGTGACCAGCAGCGGACGGCGCAGCAGGAGGGCCGCGTCGACCATGTCGACCGCGCGACTGACCTGGTCGGAACCAGCGGACAACGCACTGGTCCGGCCCAGTCGGCGCTTGATCTCCTCCTCGTCCGACGGGGGCGGCGTCACCGCGGGTCCGCCGGCGAGACGACGCCAGGGCGGGAGAGGCGACAGCAGCGCACCGGGATCGGTGTCGTATCGATGCATCTCGTCCTGTCCTTGTCCCTGCGCGGATGGATCCGCACCTCTCTATGCCTGCCTGGAAGACGGTAGGGGTCGTCCCAGATCAATGCCGCGTGGCGGCCGAGCGTAGAGGAGCCGTCTCCAGCAGCATCCCTGCCCCCGGGCTCAGTACGCAACGACCTGACGTCGGCGGGTAACCGATGTATGCCCTTGGCCCACGCCAGTTCCGGCAATTCGTTTCGAAGAGCCGGATCGACTCCCCCGTGCCGGGCTGGCGAGCAGGCGGTCGCGGTGCTCGTTGGGGAGCCAGGGGACCGGCCCCCGGCTACCCTGCTTCGAGATCGGGAGGTCACCCATGACCCCGCGTCAGGGCGCGAAAGCCCGTAGTGGCGGGTCCGCTTGGCGCGTTGGACATCGGTGAGGTCGCCCTTGTGACCAACCACGAAGGCGTCCGTGGCGAGCGCGAACGCAGCCCCCTCCTCGGCCCGTTGCAGCTTGATCGTCAGCCGACCAGAGGTGTGCCCGGGCGGGTCTCGCGCAGGCGGCCCAGGGAGACGTTCCGCGGGGCGGCCACCGGCTTGTTGTCGTCGCCCGACGGATCGGAACGTATGATCTCCGCGAAATTGCGCTCGTACACCTCGAGGTACTGCTGCACCGGCATGCCCGTCTCGGCCAGCCACACCGCGGCCTGTTCGACCGCGAGCGGCAGGTCGCCGAGGGCGGAGGTGAGATGTCAGGACGATGCGTCCCGACCCGTCATGGGGAAAGTACTTGCGGACCACCTTGGGGTTCTCCGCGTTGTCGAACACCAGCAGCCAGTCGCGGTACGGCTCGCCCCGGCGCAGAACGTCCAGGACGGCAGGCACCGCGCTCAGTCCGGAACCCGCCTGCAGGCCCATCTGCTTGCCCCGCTCGATCAGTGACTGGACGATCTGGTTCTCCTGCTCGGACGGGATCCACCAGATGAGCCGATACTCACGGCTGTGCCGGTAGACGTACTCCACGGCGATCTGGGACTTGCTCACGCTGCCCATGCCCTGCAGGGCTTCCGGCAGGACCGTCGTGACGCCGCTGCGCAGCCGCTCCTGCAGCCGTTCGAGCAGCGCCTCCCGCCCCGTGAAGTTCCAGTTCCGCTGCGGCACGTTCCCCCAGATGCGGGGTGGGTTGTGCGGGTCTCGCGGACCCGGGGCAACGGGCAGACCGGCAGACACGGGGGTGCCTCCTTGTCGTGGACGCGCAGGCACAGGCACAGGCGCAGGGGAGGGGTGGGTGGGCTGAACGGCGGCGGATGGCGGCGCCGTGGGCGAAGTCCCCGTGGGGCGCGGGGCGTTCCCCTGTCGGGCCTGAGGTGTTCGAGGCCCGTAATCTAGCGTGTCCTTGGCCGGATTCTTCATTTTGAGTGCATTTCAGGAGATGAGTACCCTGGCGGCCGCCTGTGCCCCGGTCGACGGGCCGCCTACTACGGTGACTGCCTGGCCGGTCGGGGGCCGCCCACGCGCTGCAGGAGCCGTCCCAGATGGTCGGCGCGTGCGAGGTAGGAGCCGGAGACTGCGCAGAGTGCCGTGTACAGATGGGAGTCGGTGCGGCGTACCGGGCCGAGCAACATGATCTCGGCGAGGTTCCAGAACTACGCCTTCGGAAGGGCCTGTTGGAGCAGTCGCATGACGGGGAGGCTGAGCGGGACGGCCGCGAGCCGCTGGGCGAGGGCGTAGGCGGCCGGAGAGGCGGTGGCCCGGAAACGGTGCACCATCGCGGCGGCCCGCTTGACCCGCAGTATCGGCGGTGCAACGCTCGCCGGGGCGGCCATGCGCGCCGGGCTGATCGACGAGTACGCGATCGCCGTCGCCTCTTCGGCGATGCCGGTGACCGTGGTGAGGGCCGTCAGCTCGTCGCGGGTGACCGCGGTGGCCCAGCGGGGCCGCAGTGGGCCGGGCGCCATCGTGGCGTCTGCCGGCAGCCCGAGAGCGCTGAGCACGTCCCCGAACCTGCGGTCCAAGCGGGCGGCGGTGGCCTCCAGCCAGGATTCCAGGGCCTCGCCGGGGTACCGCGCGCAGCGGATCGGCAAGCTCCGCCACACATGTTCATCCGGTGGTCGGCCTCACGCGGGGGCGACTACGCCCTTCCTGATGGCTCTTGGACGATGTCGCGGAGCCAGATGACGATCGCTGCGACGGCCAGGGTGCCGTGGAAGATGTAGTCGCGCTTGTCGTACCGGCTGACCACCGCCCGGTACTGCTTCCACTTGCTGACGCACTGCCACCCGAGGAGGGGAACACCCGCGGCGACGTTCACAGCGGTAGCCGTCTCATCTCCGGTCGGCGACCGGGCCGGAGGTCACCGGCGACGTGAGGAACGCGGTTGTTCCGCGGTGGGGCCAGGCGATGTCGTCAACGGCGAGAAACGGCTCGCCAGCAACGGTCGCAGGGGTCGCCCCAGTGAACGCCATGACGTCCCGATGCAGGTGGGACTGGTCGGCGTAGCCGGTGTCGGCCGCGACTTGGGCCGCGCTCTCACCCGCGACCAGGCGGTGGGCGGCATGGTCGAAGCGGACCAGTTTCACGGCGCGCTTGGGCGGCAGGCCGAGCTGCGACCGGAACCGGGACCACAGCCGCTTACGGCTCCATCCGACCTCGGCGGCGAGTCCGTCGACCCGGGCCAGGCCACGGCTGCTGACGATACGGTGCCAGGCCCAAGCCACCTCCGGGTCCACCGGCGGCCCCGCCTCATGCCTGCGGGCGAGCAGCGCGTCCGTCAACGCGAAGCGCTCCTGCCACGACGAGACGTCGCCGAGCTGCTCGCGGATCCGGGATGCCTCCCGGCCCCACAGGTCACCCAAGGGTACGACGGCGCCGTCGAGGTCGGCGGGGGAGGCGTCCAGAACCGCGCGGGCGATCACCGGGGACAGGCGCACCTGCACACACTCGACGTTCTCTCCTCGCGCCCGAACCTCGCCGCCGGACCCGAGCCCGGGCCCCGCGACGAGGCTTCCTTGCTGTTGCCTGGAGACGCAGTCAACGACGGGCGAACCGGCGCCGAACTCCAGGAGCAGGGTCACGGCCGGGTGCGGGACCATCCGGAGCGCCCCCAGGTCACGGACACGGAACCCGGCCATGGTGAGACCGGCCACCCGACTGGGCCGCTGAGGGCACGCGACGTCCCACACGGCCGCACCGTGCATGAAAGTCGGCACTTTCCCATGCTATCTGAGGCTGCGAGAGGAACATTTGTCCAATCCACCGTTGAGTACCGGCGGCGACAGTGGGCTCATGACTGTTTCTGACGGCGAACCGCACGTGAAACGTGGCGCCGAGGCCACCGAGAGTTCGACCCTGTCGCTGGACGACGGCGACATCCACGTGTGCCAGGACGGCCCTCGCGACGCCCCCGCACTCCTGCTCATCCACGGGTCCGCGTCCTCGGCCCGCTCGTGGAACCCGATGGTTCCGCTGCTGACCGGCTCTCACCGCGTCATCCGGATCGACCTGCTCGGGCACGGCCGGTCGGCCAAACCGGCCGACCGCAGCTACGCGCTCCCGGACCAGGCACGCCGGGCCGGCGTGGCCCTGGACCGGCTCGGCGTCGAGCACGCCGTGGTCGTCGGTCACTCCAGCGGCGGCGTGGTCGCCACCGCCCTCGCCGAACAGCGGCCCGACCTGGTGACCGCACTCGCGCTCATCAACACCGGCCCCAGCCTGGACGCCTTCATCACACCGGAGCCCGCCGCAACCGGACCCTCGCAGTGGCCGCCGACCGACGAGCAGCTCCGGCGGTTCGCGAGCACGGGTTTCAGCCGCGCGGGCTGTCAGATCCCAGAAGAGCTCCTGGACGATGTGCGCGGTATGACCTCCCACACGTTCACCGCGACGATGCGGGCCACCCGCTCCTACCTGGAGCAGCGGGCGCTGCCGGATCGGCTGGCCGTCCTGGGCAAGCCACTACTGGTGATCTTCGGCGAGGACGACCGCAGATGGCGATCCTCATCCGCCTCCGACTACCGCGCCGTTCCGGGCGCGAAGGTCGAGTTGCTGCCCGGACTCGGGCACTCGCCCCTGCTCGAGGATCCACCGCGAACCGCCACCCCCCTGCTGGCCTTCACCGCGATCCACGCCGTACGGGCGAACTGAACGACAAGGAGACATGCCATGCGGATTCTCGTCTCCGGCGCCAGCATCGCCGGTCCGGTGCTGGCCTACTGGCTCACCAGACACGGCTTCGGCGTCACCGTCGTTGAGCGCGCGCCGACGCTGCGCAAGACCGGCGGCCACGCGGTCGACCTGTTCCGGCCCGCCATGAACATCTCGGAGAAGATGGGCGTGCTCCCGCGTATCGAGGAGCGAGCCACCGGCACCAACCGGATGACTGTCCACCGGGAGAAGGCACGGCGTCCCGTCCGGGTGGACCTCTCCAAGATCTTCCACGCCGCCTCCGACCGGCACGTCGAGATCATGCGCGACGACCTGAGCGAGATCTACCACGACGCCGCGCGCGACGACGTCGAGTACATCTTCGGCGACTCGATCACCGCGATCTCGCCCGACGGCGAGGTGCGGTTCGAGAACGCCGCGCCGCGCCGCTTCGACCTCGTCGTCGGCGCGGACGGGCTGCACTCCAACGTGCGCCGCCTCGTCTTCGGCGACGAGTCCCGCTTCAGCGTCTTCACCGGGGCTTACTTCGGGGTGCTGACCCTGCCGAACCCCTCGGAGCTCGACGGCGAGCTCCTCATCCACGTCGGCGTCGGCCGCACTGCCGGCATGTATGGCGCGCGGCACCTCGGAGACGCGCGGGCGCTGTTCCTGTTCCGGAGCGAGCGCGAGCTCGACTACCACCACCACGACGTGCTCCGGCAGAAGGAGCTGCTGCGCGGTGCGTTCGACGGCATGCACTCTGACGCGGACCGCTGGCTGGACGAACTCGACCGCACCTCGGCGTTCTACTTCGACTCGATCACCCAGCTCCGCATGGACACCTGGTCGCAGGGAAGGGTGACGCTCGTCGGCGACGCGGGCTACTGCCCCGGACCGGCCGTCGGCGGCAGCACCAGCCTGGCCGTCGTCGGCGCGTACGTTCTCGCCGGAGAGCTGGCAGAGACGGGCGGCGACCATGAGCGCGCCTTCCCCGCCTACGAACACGCGATGGCGGAGCACGTGCGCGGCAGCCGCATGGCCGCGCTGAGCGCGGCGAAGACCCTGATCCCCATGTCCCACCTCGGCGTGTGGGGACTGGCCCAGGGCGCCCGTCTGATCTCTGCCCTGCCCGCGGCCCCCAGCCGCGCCCTCCTCCGCCTGACGACTCCTGGAGGTGATCGAGGAGTTGGTCGAGTCCGGTTTCCTCGGGATCCAGCTGCGTGTGAACGACGAGCAGGGCGGGTGGGTCGGCAGCGCCGGTGTGCGCGAGCTGGGTCGGAGCGCCAAGGCGCTGATGGACGGGCACTTCCGCACCGGCAGCAGTACCAAGAGCTTCGTCGCGACCTCGGTGCTCCTGCTGGTGGCCGAGGGCAGGATCGGCCTGGATGCCTCGGTCGATGACTACCTGCCCGAGTTCGGGCTTGACCGGCGGATCACGGTGCGGATGCTGCTGCAGCACACCAGCGGGATCTTCAACCACACCGGCGAGCTCTATGAGGACGGGACGATCGTGCTGGGGGTCCCCTGGCGGGGCAAGGAGTGGGTGGACAACCGGTTCAAGACCTATCTGCCCGAGGAGCTGGTGCGGCTGTCGTTGTCCAAGCCGCCGCGGTTCGCGCCGGGGACGGGCTGGAGCTACGCGAACACCAACTACGTGCTGGCCCGGCTGGCGGTCGAGAAGGTGACGGGCCGTTCGTTCGCCGAAGAGCTGCGGCGGCTGGTCCTGGGGCCGCTGGGGATGACCGGCACCGTGGCGCCGGGCGCCTCGCCGGAGATCCCCGAGCCGCACGACCACGGCTATTACCGCTACGAGGACGCCGGGCAGGAGCGGACGGTCGATGTCACCCGTCAGAACCCGTCCTGGGTCGGAGCCGGTGGTGACATGATCTCGACCACTCGGGACCTGCACACGTACTTTTCCGCGCTGATGGGCGGCAGGCTCCTGCCGGCCGAGCTGCTGGCCGAGATGCGCACGCCGGAGGCGACCGCCGGCTACGGCCTGGGGGTGTTCGCGCAGGAAACGGAGAGCGGCACCATCTTCCACCACAACGGCGCCACCATGGGCTCGGCGGCGCTGATGTACAGCACTGCCGACGGCAGTACGACCCTGACCGCCGGGCTGACCTGGGTGGACGACGCCGAGATGTCGATAGCGCCGGCATTCCAGAGCGCCCAACAGCGTTTCGTCGCCGAGGTGTTCTGCGGCAAGCTGGGCCGATGAGGAACGGGGTCACGATCGGGCAGGCGGCGGCGTTCGTCGGCGTCACAGTGAAGACCGTGCGGCACTACCACAAGCTCGGCCTGGTCGCGGAGCCGGAACGTGACACCTCCGGCTACCGGCGATACGGATCCGGTGAGCTGCTGCAACTGGTACAGGTACGGACGCTGGCCGCCGCGGGCGTACCGTTGGCCGAGATCGGACCGATGCTCGACGCCGACGCCGCGCGGTTCGGCTCCGCGCTCGCCGACGTCGAGCGGCAGCTCACCGAACGCATCGATGAGCTGGTGGCCCGCCGCGACACGCTGCACCGGCTCGCCGACGGCGACCGGGCCCTGCTGCCCGACCGTGCCTGCGCGGTCCTGGACCGGATGCGCGGCCTCGGGTTCGGCCCCGACTATGTGTCCGCGCAACGCGAGGCTCTGGTACTGGCCCGGGCGCTGGTGCCGGAGGGGTTCGACGGCTTCCTGAACCAGCTCGAACACGGCCTCGGCGACCCCGAGTACGTCGACCTGGCCAGGCGCGGCTGGGAGGCGGAGACCTGGGAACCGGACGACCCGAGGATCGAGGAACTCGCGACCGCCATGGCCGACCGCTACCTCGCCAACCCCGCGCTGCTGGGGGATCACGCCAGCCTGCGGGCATGGGCCAGGGCTTCGGCCCAGTACAAGCTGATCAACAACCATCGCGAGGGCCAGGCACCGGTCGCGGCCCGGCTGACCGCGCTCACCGAGGCCAAGCTCCGCGCCGCGGGCGTACCCGTGCCGCACCGATGACGGAATCCTTGTGCCACCGAGAACTGCGCGTCACAGCAGATCCGCGGCCGCCTTGGATCCGCACCTCACACAGAGCTGGCTATGCCCTTGACCGCACGGGTCGACCAGGACGGTCGGCCGTGGTGGGGGGCACGGTGGTGCTGATGTGTGGTCTTCCGGGGGCTGGCAGGACCACCTACGCGACGGAGCTGGTGCGACGCGGTTGCGTTCGACTTCCGATTGACGAGGTGGTCTGGCAACGACTCGGGCAACGCGACGCTGGCCTCGTCTCGTCAGTCTGCGCCACGGCCCTGTGCCCGATGGCCGCCACATGTTCGCCGTGTCCGCTGCTGACACAGTCGAGCTGGCCAGTACGTACGGCCTGCAGATGGTCCACCGCGGCGAGCGTCCCGATCTTCACGGCCGTCACAGCGACCGATGGAGCTCTCTGGTGCTACAGATGAATGACGCCGACAACTCACTGGCTGGCGTGTGGTCGGCGGCGGGCGGGTGATCGCGAGACGCTGGCCGGGAGTGTTAGGACCGAGGGCGGGGCACCTCGAAGTAGGTTCCGTCTGAAAGAGGCGGTCGGATGTCCACTTGGAGGACCGTTCCGTACCGGGCACGGATGGACGGTACGGCTTCGGGGCGCCGGGGGGTGATGTCGCACCGGGAATACACGGCGGATTCCGGCGGGCAGGCGGGCGTTTCCTTGCCTTCCACCTGGTACAGAGGGGGCGTGGCTCCGTGGGGCACCGTGTCCCATGTGATCTTCACATCTTCGTCCACCGACTCCAGGTAGGGAGCGGGCATCAGTTGCCCGTCGGGCTCCACGCCCCGCATCCGCTGGTACATCAGCGCGTAGTCCATCGTTCCCCCGGACGCACTCCCGGGGCCGTTGACATTGGGCTGCCACTTCGCGATGTGCGCGGCGCCGATACGCCGCAGCACGTCGGCGACCTCGCCCTCGACCCCGAACACGGCATGCCCGCTCATCGAGCAGGTCAACAAGGGGCCCGTGGCGGGCTCGAAGAAGTTGCCCTCGCGGGCTTTGTCGCATCTGTCCTCGAACATCGTATATCCGGGGTGCAGGCCCTCCACGTGACTGAACGGCGCCAGCAGCCCCCGGATATGCGTCTCATCCGATTCGCGCATGCGCTGTGCGTCGGCTCCCTGAGCCTTGGCCCGCAGATCACTGTCGGCGGGCGGTCGGGAGCATGCGGTGACCACCGTCATCATCAACGCACATCCCACCATCAGCACACCAGCGTCAAGCCTCCGATGTGATCCCACTTCCCCGCCTCTCCGGGACACTTAACGTTCGTCGCCACACCTTTCCCTGCCGCGTACGCGGGTGCATGAGTACGCGTACTCAAAGAGCCGCGAGCAACACCGACCGGTCCAGCATCTGACTTCGCCGTAGCCGCTTGACGTTGTATCAGTTGGCGGGTCTCCGGTAGCTGATGAGGGCTGCGGCTGTGGCGACGAAGGAAAGGAAGTGCTCGGCTTTGCGTTCGTGGCGGCGGTGCAGGCGGCGGCACCCGGCCAGCCACGACACCGTGCGCTCGACCACCCAACGGTGACGGCCGAGCCTGTGGTTGTCGGCATGCAGTTTCGCCGGCCGTCGTCGGAAGCGGTCCGCGACGGGAGCGGATGGGCGGGATGCCGCGCACGAGCGGCTTCAGTCCGAGGCTGTCACCGGCAGGACCAGCGCTATCGCGACCATGACGCCTCCCGGTGAACAGTGATCACGGGACGGCCGACCGCGAGCCAGGAACACCGGCGTGGTTGCGGGCCGCGGGGGCGCTCCCCAGGAGCACAGAAGAACGTGGCGAACCTGGAGGCGGCGCAGAGAGGCGTGCGACACCTTGGGCTTGCCCGGCGGCCGGGATTCGCCATGAAGGGATGAGGTGATCGCATGCGGCGAGGGTGCCGTCGTGGTGCGCATTCAGGGAGCGCGGTGCGTGGCTGGTCTGCGCTCGCTCTGGCTGGCTCTGGCAGGTCCGCTTCGTTGTGACAGAAGTGCTGGGGTACGCCCGGGGCTGGGGGCACTGACGGTTCTGCCGGGTGGGCGGCTCCGAATGCTGATGCCACGAGCAGCCTCCCTTTCGTCGACTCTTGGCGTGAAAGGTGAGTGGGATGTTGTCAATTTGGCTGCGTTGCAGTTAAAAAGGTGCCGGTCATGCGGGTCGTGGGGCTTCCCGGGTCGCGAGGCGGCTGCGGGCACCCCTTTGTGTTGAAAGGCGAGACGTGAGAGGCCAGTTGTCCTCGTTGTCCAGTGCGGCGTTCGGCGTCCGGGCCGACGTATGGGCCGGCCAGAGCGGACGCCTACGGCGCCGAGCGGTCACGGCACACATCGAGCAGGACGCCCCTTGCCCGGCGGCGATGCGGCGGCTGGTTGAGGGAGCGATCCGGTGACCGGGCCCGCCCGGATGAGGCCACGCGCCGCGGCCGGCCTGCATATCGAGGCGCTGCTGTCCAGCGACTGTGCCGCCGTGTACGTCGCCGGCGAACTCGACCTGGACACCGCCGAGCAGCTGGTGCAGACAGTCCGGACCTGCCTGACACACCGTCCGAACGTGGTGCGCGTGGAGGTCTCCGAACTGGCCTTCTGCGACTGGTACGGCCTCAAGACCCTGCTCAGCCTGCACCGCGAAGCCCAACGCGCCGGATGCGCCCTTAAGTTGTCCGGGACAGTGCGGCCGCAGCTTGCCCGTCTGCTCGCCGCGACCGGCACCGGGCACCTGCTGACGGCGACCGGCGCGCAACCGACCGGTACCGCTCGGCGCCGTCACTGCGCAGCTGCCCCGTTGACAGCGCCGAACCCTGCCCCGGGCATCCCTTCCGCCCGGCCTGCCACCACACCGGCACCGGCGGTGGCCTGACGGAACCCGGCCGCAACCGACCGAAGTCTGCCAACAGCCCTGCGGCGGTTCGCCTGTGCATCAGCCGATGCCGAGCCGGCCCAGCAGGGTCTGCAGGAGGACGACGGCCGACAGCAGGGCGGTCACGGACACGCACACGGTGGCCACGGCACGGAAGACGCGGCCGTTGGCGGCGTCCCCGAGGACGCTTCGGCGGTTGGCCGGTGTGAGGACGTAGACGAGCAGGATGGGGGTGATCAGACCGTTGACGACCTGGGCCCGCACCACGAGCTGGATCAGGTTGCCGGGGATGAGGGCGATGGCGGCGCCGATGCAGACCTGAGCCGTGAACGGCCCTAGGAACAGAGGAGCTTCGCGGAAACGGCGGGAGACGGAGCTTTCCACGCCGACTGCTTCCGCTACAGCGTAGGAGGTGGACAGGGGGACCACCGCGGCTGCCAGGGCTGAGGCGCCGAGCACCCCGAGGCCGAAGAGCTGTTCGCGAAGCTGCCCGCCACCGGCTTCAGCGCCGAGGCGGCCTGCGCCGCGGTCGTCAGCGGTGCCCGGGTGGTGATCGCGGCGGCGGTGGCGATGATGATGAACACGCTGAGGACGTTGGCGAAGATCGTTCCGGCGATCGTGTCGGACCTCTCCCACGGGTATTCGGCCGGGCCGATCCCGCGGTCGGCGACGGCTGCGGCGACGGAGAACTACATGTACGGGGTGATCGTGGTGCCGATCAGCGTGACCCCGAGCAGCAGGAAGTCCTTGCCGGCGACGAAGTGCGGCCAGGCCAGCTGGGCTCCGGCCTGCCCCCAGCCCGGGTGGGCCAGGACGGCGGCGACAGGGTGGGTGAGGAACGCCGGCGACAGCACCAGGAAGATCTTCTCCGCGTACCGATAGGAGCCGAAGGTGTGCGCCGTCGGGCTTCGGTGGCCGCCGGCACAACAGATGGCCGACTGGTGCGGTGATCTGCCCCGGCGCCCTGACGAGCCTCAGACCGGGCCGACCACTTGGGTGGGTCGGCTGTGGGTCAGCTGACGTGGACGCGGGGCCTGCGTTCAGGGGCAGGCTCGGCGCGGCGCAGTACCTCGCGGGTGACTGGAGCCACTTCTCCGTCACCGAAGACCAGGAAGCGGATCAGGTGGCTGATCGGGCCGCCCTCGGTCCAGCTGAAGTACACATGGGGCACCTCGCCTGTACGGTCGCGCAGGGCCAGCAGGATCGCCGCGATGGTGTTGGGCACCGTCGGCCCCTGGGCCTGCAGCAGCCGCACCCCCTCCCTTTCGACGCCGCGTACGGTGACGTCCGCGGTGAAGTCCGACGAGTCCCGCACGAACACCTCCAGAAGCAGCGGCGGCCGCCCCGCCTCCGACATCTGTCCTGCCTGGACGTCCTGCCCGAACCGAGATCGACTGCTTCCCTCCCGCGGGTCGTGCGCCATCAGATGCACGGGGCCCGCAGCGGCAGCCTCGTCGAGCGTCCGCTGCGCCTGGTCATCAAGGATGACTTCGCCGACGCGCAGTTCGAACGCCCGGTGCACGCGCGAGCCGAAGGAGGTGACCAGGATCGCCAGGATGAAGATCGCCGCGATCTTCATGCCGTCGGGTCGCTCGGCAACGTTGGCGACGAGGGTGTAGCAGAAGACGGCGGTGATCACGGCGAAGCCGGCACTCGCCCGCGTGTGGCCCCCGCGGTGCGCCGCGACGGTGGAGGCGAAGGACGCCGAGAGCATCAGCACAGCATGCCGGTCGCATAGGCTCCGCTCTGCTTGTCCACGTTCGCGTGGAACCACACGGTGATCAGCACGGCCGCCGCTGTGAAAACCAGCACCAGCGGGCGCACGGCACGTGTCCACTCCGGAGCCATGCCATAGCGGGGAAGGTAGCGCGGGACGAGGTTCAGCAGGCCGGCGAGCGCGGAGGCCCCGGCGAACCACAGGATCGCGAGGGTGGAAACGTCGTACGCCGTGCCGAAAGCCTGGCCCATGTAGTGGTGGGCGAGGTAGGCGAGCGCACGGCCGTTGGCCGGTCCGCCGCTCTTGAAGGCGTCCTGCGGGATGAGGACCGTCGTCGCCAGGCTGGACAGCAGCAGCAGACAGCTCATCGTGAGGGCGGCCGTGGTCAGCAGCCGGCGCGTGCCCCGGATGCGGCCCTCGGGCTTGTCGTGGCTGTCCGCGGGGTCGCCCTGGATCTGCGGCATCACCGCGACACCGGTCTCGAAGCCGGACAGGCCCAGGGCCAGCTTCGGGAAGACCAGCACGGCGACGCCCACCATGGCCAGGGGCGAGGAGTGCGCTGCCGTCATGGCCTGCGCCCAGTCGCGGATCGTGACGGGGTGGCCGATGATCTGCCAGGCCGCGACGGCGAGCACGGCGACGTTGAAGGCGAGGTAGGTGCCCACCAGGGCCACCGCGATGCCGATGGCCTCGCGGAAGCCCTTGAGGAAGACGGCTCCGAGCGCGCCGATGAGGACGAGGGCGATCCACAGGTGCGCGCTGTGCAGCCAGTTGGGGGCGAAGGGGTTCTCGGCCACGTGCGCGGCGGCGTCCGCGGACGACAGCGTGATGGTGATCATGAAGTCGGTGGCTGCGAAGCCGAGGAGTACCAGGACGAAGATCTTCCCCGGCCACCAGGGCAGCAGCCGTTCCAGCATGGCGATCGACCCCTCGCCGTGCGGGCTCTCACGTGCCACGCGCCGGTAGACCGGCAGCGCGCCGCCCAGGGTCAGCGCGATCAGGACCAGGGTGGCCAGCGGGGACAGCAGGCCGGCGGCGAGCGCGGCGATGCCCGGCTGGTATCCGAGGGTGGAGAAGTAGTCGACACCGGTCAGGCACATCACCCGCCACCACCGGTGGCCTTCCTGCTCGGGGTGCGGCGTGCGGTGCGGACCGGGATGCCGGGCCGTCTGCTCGCTCAGCCCCTCCAGGAGCCAGGTACGCCACCGTGGCGCCACCGCCACCGCCACAGCTGCGGATGCTCGCGGATCAGCGGACGTGGCGCTTGCGCGCTCCGCCTCGATGCCGGTCATGCGATCCCCTCCTTCTGCGGTGCCGCCGGGGCATGACCGCGGCCAGGCACGTCACCGGTCATCCGAGCCACGGCTACCCAATGCTTACGGGCTTACGGCAAGGAGCGGCCTACGGCCCCTGGGGCGACGGTCGCCCCGCAGCCCTCGCTGGTGCTCAGCACGGTCCGCAGTGGCGGATAGCGGTCGAGGTCCTCCCGGGTGCCGTGGTCGGGCGGGCTGGGACGGCGGCCTCCGGCGCACCAGGCCCAGGCACTGGCGGTGACGCCGGCCAAGAGCGGGACGGTCGTCAGGGCGTGAGCCGCTTGGGTGCGCCACCGCCGGATATGGCGATCTTGCGGGGCTTGGCGTGTGGGGCCACCGGAACGCGCAGGGTGAGGACGCCGTTGTCGTAAGCCGCCTCGGCGGCTTCGGTGTCCAGGGCATCGGACAAGGTCAGGCGCCGGATGAACCGTCCTGTGGGCCGCTCGGTGAGGACCGGGGGGCGCCGTCCGGGATCGGGGAGCGGCGCTCGGCAGTCAGGACCAGCGTGTCCCGCTCCATGGTCAGGCTGATGCCGGAGCGGTCCATCCCGGGCAGGTCGAACTGAAGGTAGAGCGCGTCGTCGTCACGCCAGGCATCCGCCGGGATGGCGGTTCCCGTGCTGGCGGCATGCGCGAGGTGATGCGTGAGCCGGTCGAAATCGCCCAGGGTGGCGCCGGTGCGCGCAAGCATTTCCCACTTCTCCCTTCACTCCTGCATGTCGGGCCGCCTTTGGGGAGCGGTCCGACGAACGAAGACCGCTTATCCGTATAGCCCACCGTCGGATAGTTGACAAGTGGCGACTGGATGAAGTTGACACCTCGCGACTCAATCTTCTACTACGTTCAGTAAGCGTTCGATCGCGTCGACGGTCTCGCCTGAGGCGGTCGACGCAAAGAAGGCCGGAAAGGAGGGCTGCTGGTGACGGAAAGCTTGAAGAGGGTCTGGCTGCTGGCCGCACGTGGTGCCGCAGCAGTTGTCTTCGGCGCACTGACGCTGGTCTGGCCGCAGCTGACGGTGCTGGCTCTGGCCTGGGCGTTCGGCGCCTACGCCCTGGTGGACGGTGTGGTGCTCATGGGTTCGGCATGGCGGCACCGGCACGAGCGTCGGCCCGCGCTGGTCTGTGCGGGTGCCGGTGTGCTGGGCATCGGGGCCGGTGTGGCGACGGTTCTGTGGCCGGGCCTTACGGCGCTGACCCTGGTGGTCATGGCCGGCGCGTGGGCCATTGTCACGGGCTGCTTGGAACTGTGGGTCGCCACGCGCATGCGGCATGAGCTGCCCCACGCGTGGTTCTGGCGCGCCTCCGCTGTCGTGTCCGTGGGGGCGGGCGTGCTGCTGTGGCTGCGCCCGGATGCCGGTGCGGTGGCCATCGCCTCCGTCCTGGGTGTTTACGCACTGGTCGCGGGCGGTCTCTGGTTGGCTGCGGCCTGGCGGGAGTACCGCGCATACAGCGAGCAGGGCAGCCGGTCGTGGCCGCGATCGGCGGCCGGTGCCCGCGTGGCCCATTGACCGTGTTCCCGATGCGCCTGAACGCCCAGCTGCCGACGGGCCGACGGGGCGTTCAGGCGCGCTGGAAGGAGGTGGCGGATGGCGGCGGGCCTGCGCATCGGCGACGATCTGGCGCGTCCCAGAGAGCAGCCAAAAGTTGAGTCTATCGGTGTCAACTTTCCGATAGCGTGGTATAGCAGAAGTCGAGCGAAGGTGTAGGGAACGAGGACTAGGAGGGATGAAGATGCTGATGCGTACGGATCCCTTCCGCGAGCTTGACCGGCTCGTCGAACGGGTCTGGGGCCCGGCCGCGCACCCGGCCGGCATGCCGATGGACGCCTGGCGCGCGGGCGACACGTTCTTCGTGGAGCTGGACCTGCCGGGCGTGAACCCGGAGTCCATCGACCTCGATGTCGAGCGCAACGTCCTGACCGTCAAGGCCGAACGCAAGCCGACGTACGGCGAGGGCATCGACACGGTGATCACCGAGCGGCCTGCAGGGACGTTCAGCCGCCAGCTGTTCCTCGGCGACACCCTCGACACCGAGCGCATCGAAGCCTCCTACGAGGCAGGCGTTCTCAAGCTGCAGATCCCGGTCGCCGAGCAGGCCAAGCCCCGCAAGATCGCGATCAGCGGCGGCAGCGACCGCAAGGAACTCGGCAGCTGAACAGCGACCAACCGCTCCAGGCCCCGGCGCACAAGCCCGGGGGCCTGCATCGCAGGCGCGGTGCCACGCCTGAGTACCTGGCAGCAACGCCGTCGAGCTTGCTTCAGAGAAGGGCCGGGCCAACGAGGCACCCGTCCTTGCGGCCCATGATGATGCGGAGAGTTCCTTGCATCCATACCGAGGGATGGAATCGACCATGCACGAAATGTGGTGCGGCGCGGACACTTGGGGAGAACCGGTGTGGCACGTGCTTGTGGTGGATGAGGGCCTGACGCTGTGCGGGTTGGAGAAGCGTGAGGAGCCCGTCGAACGCGTGTCGTGAGATTGCAGACCGCTATGGCGTCGATCGGGTCCTGAAGACGGTGGCAGAGTGACGGTATGTGCGGCCGCTATGTCTCCACCCGCAGCCCCAAGGAGCTGGCCCGGCTCTTCCACGTCACCGACTGGAACCCGGAAGAGGCTCTCGCGCCGAGCTGGAACGTCGCCCCGACCGATGACGTGTGGGCCGTCCTGGAACGCACCCGGCGCAACAGCGACGCCGAGCCCCTAGTCCGACGCCAGCTGCGGCCACTGCGGTGGGGGCTGGTGCCGTCGTGGGCGACGGACACGAAGATGGCTCATGACCTCCACGATCCTCACCACGGCGCCACCGACGCCGCCGGCCGCATCCACCCTCGTATGCCCCTTGAGGTCAGCCCCGATCACTACGACGCCTGGCTCGATTCCCGCCGGCAGGACGCCGACCAACTACGCGCACTGCTCACCCCGCCCGCAGGCGGCCACCTGAAAGCCCGGCCCGTTACCACCGCCGTCAACGACGTCCGCAACAACGGCCCTGAGCTACTGGAAGAAATCAAGCCGTAGCCGTAGCCGGAGACCGGAGAGCCTGCCCTGGCATCTGAAGGAGCTCGTCAGCCAGAGTCTTCGCCGCGTCGCTCAACGGCTCGACGAGCCCACCTAGGCCGCCGGACCCTCGCGCGGGATAGTCATCATGGACGTACCGGATGCGCTGTGAGGAGGAGTGCCACATGGTCGGGTCGGGCACTGGCGGTACTGCGCGTGAGAGCGGCGGCAAGGCGCGGTTCGACGACATCTACCAGCGGCCGGACCCTCGCGCATACTTCGGACGGCTTGCTCCGCTGGAGTACGAGATCCCGCACCATGCCCAGTCGGTTTTCAGGCGCGTCGCCGCCGAACGGGCCGCGCTCGATGACGGCCACGCCGGCCGACCCGCGGTGCTGGACCTGTGCTGCTCGTACGGGATCAACGCCGCGCTGCTCAACCACGAGGTGACGCTGGCGGAGCTGTACCAGCGGTACACCTCCCCAGATTGCCAGACGATGTCGACAGCGGAGCTCGCGGTATCGGACAAGCAGTTCTATGCCGAGCGGCGCCGACCGGACGCCCTGCCGGTATTCGGCCTCGACATCTCGGCTCCTGCCGTGCACTACGCACTGGAGGTGGGGCTCCTGGACGCCACCTTCACCGACGACCTGGAGCAGTGCTCACCCAGTCCTGGGCTCAGGCGTGCGCTCGCCGAGGTCGGCCTCATCACGCTGACAGGCGGCGGCAGCTACATCACCGCCCGCACGTTCGCCGCACTGCTGAACTACGCGCAGCGACCGGTATGGGTCAGCGCATTCGTGCTGCGGACGGTGTCCTACCACCCGATCGTCCAGACCTTGGCCTCGCACGGTCTGCGTACCACCCTCGATGCCTCTCGTGCGTATCCGCAACGCCTCTTCACCGACGAGCAGGAACGGCAGTATGCGATCGAGGCAGTACGGGCGCTCGGTCATGACCCTGCCGGGCGTGAGGAGGCCGGTCGTTTCCACAGCCTGCACTATGAGTCCCGCCCCGACACGCCGTAACGGAGACGAGCCAGCACCACTCGCCGAGCGCACCGGCCCATACCGGTGACCGGACAGGGCTCCTCAGGCCCGCATAAGGGCGGGCTGCCTCACGCGGAGATGTCAGCGTCCGACGGCGTCGCGATCGTCGCGCGCCCCTCCAAGCGCGGAGAATCGTCCTCCGTAGGGCTGTCATCCCCGGCAACACCCAGCCGTCCCATGAACGCGGGCTCGCTGAGTGCCAGGACACTCTGCAGCCGCTCCCGCAGTTCCGTGTACGGCACTCCTGTGCCAGGCCGCTGTGCTGCCACGGGAGAACAACGAGAGGGGCCAGGCGGGCGATGTCCGCCGGATGGGGGGTGGGAAGCCGCTGCCAAGGGTCATCGCCCGCAGGCGATGTGCGGGGTCAGAACTCCGGCTGGACACTTGAGTGAGATCGCTCGCTGTCTGCATGGAAACCGGGGTGCGATGGCCATGGAACACGGCACGCCACGTTCTTCCACCGGAACGGACGTCGTGTACACGAATTCCGTGTTCGGCGCACCGTGCTGGGTGAGCCTGACCAGCCGCGATCTCGACACCACGCAGCGTTTCTACAGTGCCGTACTGGGCTGGCAGTGGCGCACTGCCAGACTGGGTGACCGCTTCCTGACCGCGCTGGCGGACGGGATACCCGTCGCCGGGGTCGCGGGGATGGCCACTGTCTGGCATATGCCGGTGACCTGGACGCCGTACTTCGCCGCCGCAGACGCGGACGAGACGGTCGCCCGCGTACGGGAGCGTGGCGGGACCGTGGCCGTGGGGCCGATCTCCTTTGCGCCCGGCAGGGCGGCGCTGCTCGCCGACCGCGACGGGGCCATCTTCGGGATATGGCAGGGCAGGCTCGTCACCGAGTGGGAGGCGTGGCGGCAGGCGGCACCGGTGTTCGTCACCCTCCACACTCGCGACGCTTTCGATGCGGCGATCTTCTACGGCGAGATCCTCGGCTGGGCCTCGGGTCGCTCTGGCTGCTGCGAGGTGGAGTACGAAGGGGAAGAGGTGGTGCTGCGCAGCCAGGGTTCCGTCGTGGCGCGCATCGAGTCTGGCGCCGTGGATACAGCGCCTGATCGCTCGGTCCGGCCTCACTGGCAGGTCCACTTCGTGGTGGCAGACGTGTCGGGGTGTGCGCGAGCCGCACGAGAGCACGGCGGTGACGTCCTTGCGGAGTGCGAACACGAGGCGGTGCTGCGCGATCCTGACGGAGCACTCTTCGTGGTGAGCTCCAGTCGGGACCACTGACGCTCTGGCTGGTCGGCCCGGAGGCGAGTTGTGCCGGTGTCCCCTCGAACCAAGGATCGGAACGCAGGACGGACTTTGTCCGTCGAACGGCTCTTTGCCCTGAGGGAAGCAGACGCCGCCGCACCGGCACTCGGAACGGACGGTGGCCGCACAGGACAGCATCGGGGACGATTGACGACAGAAGCCATCACAAGGGGCACGGAGGGAGGCACCATAATGGCCGACACCTCGATGTCCGACCGTGCGGGATGGCGGTCCATGCTCGACGAGGTCACCGATGCACACAGCGGTGAACTGGTCACCATTGAAGTGGTGGATCCCTCGATCGGAAGCCAGCACGAAGCGGAACGGCTGCCGTTCTCCTACCTCACCTATGATCCGAAGGACGACGTGGTGGTCGTCGCCGTCGGGGGTCAGTCACCGCGTTACCCGGTCGTCCTGCGCCACATGGTCCCGCACCCCAAGGCGGTCGACTTCTCTACGCCACACATCACTGAGGCAGCAGTCCGAGTGGTGGACCCGGAGGACACCGCAACCTTGATCACTTTCTTCCCTGCGGAGTCCAGGACTGTCTCATGAACGCGCTGGCGTGCCAGAAACTCGTCGTACCTCATACGCGTCCCTTCACCTGATGGGGCACGTTCTCGCAAGGGGCGTCTGGCTACGTGCCTTGATGCGCCGAATGATGAGTAATAGGTCTACCGGGCGGGGACACTCCTTGACCTGTACCTATGCTCTGCTGCGAGCGGCCACTCGCGTTCCGGCAACTACTGGCCGCGTCCAGCTCGCCGGTCCCACTGTGCTCCTGCACGGTGGAAGCCGAACGCCGCTCCTCTCCCCGAGGGCCGAGGATGGGCAGCGCAACGGCGGCCGGCGCTTTCGCCGCATGAGCCGGCCGTCCCTTCTTCTCGCTCGCCCGGACCGCCACCGGTTCCGGCCGATGTCACCGGCTTGCATCAAGTCGGCGTCATTCCCGACCGCCGCGGCGGACCGGATGAGTCAGCGTCACGCCTGCCGGGCCGGCTGGGTGGCTTTGAGGATCGTGTGGGCGATCAGTTCCGGTGCGTCCAGCATGGGCACATGTCCGCAGCCGGGCAGCGGTACCAGTCGTGCCTGAGGGATCATGGCGCGGACCCGGGCCGCCTGCCGCGGTGGCAGGATGCGGTCGCGGGGGCCCCAGGCGATGGGGACCGGCACATCGGGGATGTCGCCCGTGAACAGGCCGGGTGCGTGTCCGGCTCGCAGCGTGGCCTTGAAGGCCGGTTTGTGCTGCCACGAATGACACCGGTGTATTTCCGCGACCGTGTTGCACGCCGGGAGCGCGGCTCAAGAACGAAGGAGCCGCGCCGCTCGCGACGGTGTGGCGTGGGAAGCGGGTGGGGCTCGGCGGGGCGCGGCTGTGCGGTCAGGGCCGGCTGGAGCTCAGCCGCTCGATGGCTTCCAGGACATGTTTGCGGCGCGCGTGCGTGCGCTCGTATCCCTCGAGAACGCGCAGGTCGGACTCGGTCAAAGAGGGCAGGCGCCGCTCGATGTCCTCAACGCTGAGCTGGCTGAAGCCGACGATGGGCAGGCTTTCCTCGCTGCTGACCGCGCCTTGGATCTGCTCGGCCGCAGCGGTCACTTCCGGCTCCTCCGCCCCCGGCCTTTCGTCTTCGGGCCTCTGCCCGGGGCGTGCCGCCTGGCGCAGCAGGTCGGCGACGGCCCGCAGCGGGCGGGTGGCCGCATGGGCGAGGCCGCCATTGGCCGTCTGTTCCACGCGGAAGCCGTCGCCTGCGGCGGCCACGGTTCGGGCCTGTCGGGCGAGGTAGTCCTCGAGCAGTGCCAGCAGCTCCTGGTCCTGGTCGCGGAGTTCCTGCAGCAGGTGGAGGGTGGTGTGGTCCTGCGCCTGGTCGGCGAGGACCTCGCCGGCCAGAGCGCTGGCCAGGGCCCGGGCAGCAGCGGCGTACTCGTCCTCGGTGTTCCTCAGCAACTGCTGGTCGTCGGCTGGCCCTCGGCCGTGCATCACCCCTGTCACCGTCTTCTGCCCGATGGCCAGCGGCAGCATGGCTGTTCTGAAGGTGGTGCGGGCGGCGAACCGCGCCATGTCGGCCGCGCCGCCGAGCAGGCCGCGGGGCCGCAGTCCGCGGACATGGCCTTCGATGCGGTGCACCCGGCCCTGCATCTCATCGGCCTGGCGCTCAAGCATCTGCCGGTGGGTGCCGGGCGGCGCGAGCGCCGCATCCGCCCGCAGTCGGTCACGCGCTGCGGCATGAGCGTGGCGGGCATCCTCCAGCACCGGTATCAAGGTCTGCGTCATCGCCATGGGAGGCTGCTCCCTGCATGCGGTATCGGGCGGGTGTTGAGCGGCTGCCCGGCCGACCGTCCTCCTGCGGCTGAGCAGCCGGGATCATCCTGCGCGGACCGCGCGAAGATCACCCGCCTGGGAGCGCGCTCCCCCTGCGGGCCCCACGGCACAGGATCCCGGCTTTACCCGCTGCCGCAGGTGTGGAGACAGTCTGCCGGCGGTTCCACCGTCCGGGTGAGGGCGGGTGTGACGGCCGAGTCGTCTCGGGCACCGCGCGGCCAGCCACGTACAGCCGTCACCGGCACGCCGTTGAAAGCCCCACTCGAACGTCCTGGACGGTCACAGGCTTCAGAGAGCGCGAACGCGCACCAGCCCCGAGGCTGAGCACAGTCGCGGCCCCGGTCCCTCGGGGCAGGTCGTCCGCCCCCTCGATGGCCCGACCCGCGATCAACGGCAAGCGCCGGCCCCGTTGACACAGGCACGAATCAGGACGACCGGCCCGGGTACTCCGGCCCCTCGCCGTCGGCATCGAACACCTTGGTGAAGGTGGCACCGCACCGGCAACGCGAGTACTCGACCAGTTCCCCCTCTTCCGACACGCTCAGCCCCTGACTGAGTCGCACATGCACATGATCACCCATGAGGAGGTGCTTTCCTTGACGTCACGAGTGCGACCACAGTGCTTCCTTGTGCGGCCGGGATGCGGCCGTGCCGCGAAGCACCGCCGGGAATACGCTGAAAGTGACAGAAGGTGCGTTTGTGTGGAGGTGAGGGACCATGACACTGCCTGGGCGACGCGGCGGGCCCCTGGCTGAACGGCGGTTCCCGGGCTGGGGCACGGATCCTCTCGCCGAGTTCAACGACCTCTTCGGCAGGATGGGCACCCTCCTGGAGTCCACCATGGGCGGCGCCCTGGGCCCCATGACGGAGGGCATGGCCTGGTCGCCGCTGGCGGACCTGTCGGAAACCGATGACGCCTACCTGGTCGAAGTTGAGGTGCCAGGCGTCAAGCGCGAGGATCTCGACATCGAGATGACCGAGCGCGAACTGACCATCACCGGCGAGTTCAAAGAACGCGAGCGCACCGGCATCCTGCGCCGCAGCACCCGCAGGACCGGCCGGTTCGAGTACCGCGCCGCGCTGCCCGGCGACATCAGCCCCGAGGACGTCGAGGCCACCCTCGACAACGGTGTGCTGACCGTCAAGGTACCGAAGGCGGAAGCCACCACATCACGCCGCATCGAGATCACCTCCGGACAGTGACCCCAGCTCGGACAGTGAGCCCTGCCCCCGTGCGGTGCGCGCCGTACGGGGGCAGGTGCGGTTGCATACGGTGATCGTCCCTGGCCGACTAGCCGATCAGGACGTTTCCGTGGACGGATGCTCGGCTCGCGCGTGCGGCTGGGGATGGCCGGCGGCGTGCAGCATCGGTGCGGTGTGCCGCTCGGGGCGGTGCTCGCCTTCGGCCGGAACGCGGCTGCGCGGCCCTTCGGCGTCGGGCAGGGGCACGGGGCGGCGCGCCACGAGGCGCCCGACCCAGCGCCGACCGCAGTGTTCGCAAGGCGGAGCGCCCTGCGGCGTGTAGGGGGAGGAAACCGCCGTGTTGTCGCGGTAGAAGACCTCCCACTCGGCATCGAGGGCGTCCCGGTAGCGCTGCACGTCGTAGTCGACACTCCAGCGGTGCCAGCACGAGCCGCAGATGAACTCGACTCGTTCGACGGCAAGTTCGGTGATCACGGCAGGGCACCTCCCATCCGGTTGGCGACTGTGGTCCGGGGCGCTGTGAGCGCGGCCTCGAGGGAGGGGGAGACGGGCAGGGCCTGGGCGAGTCCGCTGTCGCGCAGGAGCCGCTCCACCCGCCCTTCGGGGCATACCAGGCGTAGCACTTCTTCCGCTTGCTTCCCGCGGGGCCCATTCCGGGCTCAGGAGTCCGGGATGCCTCCGAAACCCCTATACCTCCCCTATCAATCCTCGACAAGATGAGACTCGGGTTTTACCTCAGGAATTGAGGCAAGTAAGGGTGAAGTCGCAGCTCGCAGTGGGCGAGGAGGTGGCGGGATGCCGGCACGGGACCAGGGCGGAGACCTGTGTGCGGTGCTGGGGTGGAGCCCTCGGCGACAGCCGAGGTGATCACCTCGGCCTTCCGCGCCCGGGTGCGCTGACGCCCGGTCTGAAGGACATCGGCGACAGCCTGCAGGAGCAGCTCGGCTCGCTGGGCGTCACGTCGTTCGGTGAGGTGGGCGATCTGTTTGACCCCGCCTGCCACGACGCTCTGACGCACCATGTTGTCCCCGCTGCGGACCGCCTGGTGTGCTCGGCGGTCCTGCGTCCCGGCTACCGTCTGGGCGAGAACGTGCTGCGCCCGGCCACCGTGGAGGTCACCGGGCCGGCCCCGCCCGTGAGGAGCGCATCGACGCCGGGGTGCGGCGTACGGGATGCATCCGCCCCGGCAGGCAAGCCGCCGTTGCCCGCCTCGCGGAGCTGACTGGGTACCGGGGAAGAGGGCATCGCCGAGAGCTTCGGGATCGAGGAGTTCTACCGCAGGGTCGCCGAGCGCACCGGCGCCCGGCCGCGCACCGCGGAGTGGGACGCCAGCGCGGTCCTGACCACCCTGGCCGGCGCCGTCTCCGGGATCTGGGGCACCCCCGGATACGGCCACACCGTCGGGGGAAAGACCACCACCGCCGCTCGGCCGGGGCCCTTCACCCAAGCATCCACCGCCGAGCGGTCACCCGAACGAGATCGGTCCGTATGAACGATCCAGCGCGAGGCGTGTCACGCGGCTTGGAAATCGCTTCCGACACGATCAGTTACTGGTACAGGCGCTCCAGGTACTGCGAGCCGTAGTACGCCTCCAGGTCCTCCACGCTCTCCGAACGGCGATCGTGCGCCTTCGCGAGCACCGCGCGGGACGGCGCCGCTTCCGGCCGCCAGGTCTCCGGCTGCCAGACTCCGCCGCGCAGCAGGGCTCTCGGGCAGTGGTAGAAGACCTGGTCGATCTCGACGAGCAGGGCCAGCTGCGGACGATTCCCCTTCACCACCATGTCGTCGAAGAAGGGCGCATCGCGCAGGATGCGCGCACGGCCGTTGATGCGCAGCGTGTCGGGGCGGCCGGGGATCAGGTAGAGCAGCCCCACGTGGGCATTGGCCAGGATGTTGCGGAACCCGTCGGCCCGGCGGTTCCCGGGACGTTCGGGGATCGCGATCGTCGTGTCGTCGAGCACGAGCGTGAACCCGGCCGGGTCACCCTTCGGTGACGCGTCGCAGCTGCCGTCGGCGCCCGAGGTCGCCACCATGCACAGCGGCGACGCGGCCAGCCACTGGCGGTCGTGCTCGTGCAGGCTTGGCCGGACCTTGACCAGCGCGCCCGGTGTCGGCTCGCCGAGCAGTTCCCCCAGCTCGTCCGGTGACGTCACCTCGACCAGATCTGTGAGCAGCACGGACCTTACCCCCCTCCCATGGGTACGTGAACAGGTCGATCGTAGAGGACGGCTCGCTATCAGTGGCCGGTGCGAGGATCCACCGGGATCCGCACGACAGCACCCGGGCGGAGCCGCGCCTTGACGCCCAGGGGTTCCGTCGGAACCGGCTGCGGCGCGGCCACGGGTCACGCGGTTTGGAACTCGCTTCTCAGGAGGAATTGCGCCCGGCCATCTGGAGGTCACCGGACCGGCTCCCCCCGAGGAACCCGCTCCGTCCCGGCAGCCCTGCCGGTCCCTCTCGGACGCGCAACGGCTGACCGGGCGCGGCTGTCCGAGGCGGCGACTTGCCCCCGAGCAGGCCGAAGTGCTAGACGAGGAATCAGCACTCTCACAGTGAGAGTGCTAACGGCTGGGTCGGGTGACGTGCTCGTGCGGCCGTGAGGGAAACCTCCGGCGCGCGGGTGAACGTCGCGGGCGTCATCCCGGGCCACCGTCATCGACTCAAGGATTCGATGCAGAGGAGACCGTACCGATGACTGCGAAGATCATCGCTTATGAGGAGGAGGCGCGCCGCGCTCTGGAGCGCGGCATGAACCAGCTCGCGGACGCCGTGAAGGTGACGCTCGGCCCCAAGGGCCGCAACGTGGTCCTGGACAAGAAGTGGGGCGCCCCCACGATCACCAACGACGGCGTCTCCATCGCCAAGGAGATCGAGCTTCAGGACCCGTACGAGAAGATCGGCGCCGAGCTGGTCAAGGAAGTCGCCAAGAAGACGGACGACGTCGCCGGTGACGGTACGACCACCGCGACCGTGCTCGCCCAGGCCCTGGTCAAGGAGGGGCTGCGCAACGTCGCCGCAGGCGCCAACCCGATGGCTCTCAAGCGCGGTATCGAGAAGGCCGTCGAGGCCGTATCCGCGGCCGTGCTGGAGCAGGCCAAGGAGCTGGAGACCAAGGAGGAGATCGCCAACACGGCCGCGGTGTCCGCGGGCGGGGACCGGGCGATCGGTGAGCTGATCGCCGAGGCCATGGACAAGGTCGGCAAGGAAGGCGTCATCACCGTCGAGGAGTCCAACACCTTCGGCCTGGAGCTGGAGCTCACCGAGGGCATGCGCTTCGACAAGGGCTACATCTCGCCCTACTTCGTCACCGACACCGACCGCATGGAAGCGGTCCTGGAGGACCCCTACATCCTGCTCGTCGGCTCCAAGGTCAGTGCGGTCAAGGACCTGCTGCCGCTGCTGGAGCAGGTGATGCAGGAGAGCCGGCCGCTGCTGATCGTTGCCGAGGACGTGGATGGCGAGGCGCTGGCGACCTTGGTCGTCAACAAGATCCGCGGCACGTTCAAGTCGGTGGCCGTCAAGGCCCCGGGCTTCGGCGACCGCCGCAAGGCCATGCTCGCCGACATGGCGGTCCTCACCGGGGCCACGGTCGTCTCGGACGAGGTCGGCCTGAAGCTCGAGCACGTCAGCACGGACGTCCTGGGCCGGGCCCGCAAGGTGGTCGTCACCAAGGACGACACCACCATCGTGGAGGGCGCCGGCGACGGCAGCGCGATCGAGGGCCGGGTCAAGCAGATCCGCGCCGAGATCGAGCGCTCGGACTCCGACTACGACCGCGAGAAGCTGCAGGAGCGCTTGGCCAAGCTCGCCGGCGGCGTGGCCGTGATCAAGGCCGGCGCCGCCACCGAGGTGGAGCTCAAGGAGCGCAAGCACCGCATCGAGGACGCCGTCCGCAACGCGAAGGCGGCCGTCGAGGAGGGCATCGTCGCCGGTGGCGGCGTGGCCCTGCTGCAGGCGTCCGAGAAGGCGTTCGAGAAGCTGGAGGTGGACGACGAGGAGCGGACCGGTGTGGAGATGGTCCGCCGCGCGCTGACCGCTCCGCTGCAGCAGATCGCCCGCAACGCCGGCCTGGAGGGCGGTGTCGTGGTGGAGAAGGTACGTACGCTGGCCGTCGGCCACGGTCTGAACGCCGCGACCGGTGAGTACGTGGACATGCTGGCCGCGGGCATCATCGACCCGGCGAAGGTGACCCGCTCCGCGCTGCAGAACGCCGCTTCCATCGCCGCGCTGTTCCTCACCACGGAGGCCGTCATCGCCGACAAGCCCGAGGAAAAGGAACCGGCCGCCGCCGGGGCCGGCGCCGAATTCTGATCGCCGCGTACCCGGAGCCGGACCGAGGCGGGCGCCGGTGGCCGCAACAGCAGACCGCCGGCGCCCGCCCAGCGGCGCGCAGGGGAACCCCGGGGGACTCGTGCACCGGCAGCCGACCGGAACAGGTGTGGTCAGCCTGTTGCCGTTCTCCTGAGCCCGGAGGGATCGTGGCACGTAGGCCAGACGCCCGGTGGAGAGGAGCGCCGCCAGCGCTGCTCCGGTTCATCTGCAGGGGGCGACATGAGAGTCGAAGTGGTCCAACCCGCTGCCGGCGTGTTGTTCGGCGTCCCGAACGACACGCACGAGGAGATCATTACGCTCATCGCCGCCGTTGCCAGGACACCGCAGGCACACGTCTCCGGTCTGGCCGCGGCATTCGGCGAATGGTGCTGGCTTGTCTACACCATCCACGACGACATCCTCGAAGTCCTCGACGTCGGCTGCGCACGATGACCCCGAAAGCCGAGCCAGGGCCGAGTCTCCCGCGGAACCCGGGCCTCATGCGCTGGATACCGGTTGCCGCTTGGCGACGGCCGGCACGTACTCGCCGAGGAAGGTGCGGCTCCACCAGGCACCGTTCGCGCGCAGTTCCGACCAGCTGGTGAACCGGTACTCGTACAGGCAGATCCGGACGAAAGCAGGCGCCGAGCCCGGGAAGGGATTGCGGCGCAGTAAACTCAGGACGGCCGGGTTGCTCTCCAAGAGGGCGAGGAGGAAGGCGGGGAGCCAGCCGGCCGCGTACACAGGGGAGAGCGCGGCGAACCACATCAGCCAGTCCAGCCTGAGGTGGTACGGGGCCACCTGCGGCGGAAGCCGCCGCATGCCGCCCGGCTTGCCCTTGAAGACGTACTCCTGCCACACGGTCTCTTCGGTGATCTCCGGCTCGTCGGTGCCCTCGACGATCAGCTCGTACCGGGTGCGGCCCACGCTGCCGAACGCGCCGTAGGTGTTGACCAGGTGCAGCGGAGTGAAGGACGCGTTCATGACCTGGCTGCGGGAGAGCAGGTTACGCACCGGCCAGTAGCTGAGCACCACCACCAGGGCGGCGACAGCCAGCACAAGGCCCTCGAACCACACCGGTGCGGCGGCGAAACGCGGCGCAGGAGGCAGACCCAGCGCGCCGGTGACCTGCGAGCCGCCGATCGCGGACAGCGCCAGCACGATCGTCAGCCAGTTCAGCCAGGCGAAGTTGCCGGACGCGACCAGCCACAGCTGGGTGGTGATCACCAAGCCGGCGGCGATGCTCGCCGCCGGCTGCGGAGCGAACAGGCCAAACGGCACGAGGAGTTGTGCGACGTGGTTGGCCGCCGCCTCCACGCGATGGACGGGCTTGGGGAGGTGGTGGAAGAACCAGCTGAGCGGGCCGGGCAGCGGCTGGGTCTCGTGGTGGTAGTACAGGCACGTCAGATCCCGCCAGCAGGAATCGCCGCGCAGCTTGATCAGCCCGGCGCCGAACTCAAGCCGGAACAGCAGCCAGATCAGCAGCCCTCGCACCGGCACGGGCGGTGCGACGTCGTCGTTGCCGAGGAAGATCGCCAGGAAGCCGGCCTCCAGCAGCAGGTACTCCCACATGAACCCGTACCAGGTCTGCCCGACGTTGACGATGGACAGGTACAGCGCCCACAGCAGCGCCCACAGCACCGTCGCCGCCCACAGCGGCAGCCGGTCCGGCACCCCCGCCGCCACCGCGGCGGATCCCGCGGCGCCCGTCCAGGCCATGGCGGCGAAGAAACGGTCCGAGTAGTGCAGCTGGAAGATACTCGGAGCCCGCCTGAACGGCACCTGCGCGGTGAAGCGCGGTACCGGCAGCAGCCCCCGCTCCCCGATCAGCCCGCGGAACTGCAGGGCCGAGCTGACGAACGCGACGCAGTACAGCACGGCCAGACCGCGCTGGAAAAGCATCCGGCCCAGCCAGTAGTCAGGGTCCGTGAACCAGTCCATGACGGCATGCCTCCGCACATGCCTGGCGCTCACACTCTCTTCTCGTCATCTTGACATTTACCCCGTTCGTGACCTATCTAATTATCACAAATATCTAGATTGCTCCGACTTGTCGGCGATGTGAGAGGAGGGCCGGGCAGCCGACCCGGCCAGGGTCCACCGGAAGGCACCCGTTGTACCGCTGGGGTCTGCCCGGCCTGCGGAAAGGGGTGGTCAGAGTGGATCGGCGTGACGCCTCCCTTTCCCTGTCCTGGCGCCCCGAGCGCGGCCGGCTGATCGTGAACGCGGCCGGAGAGCTGTCCATGACGACGCGGGCGGAACTGCGGGCCTATCTGACGCTCGTGACCTCGATGCCCGGCAGCGACCCCTCCCGGCTCGTCATCGACGTCTCCCGCGTGACCGCCTGCGACGCCATGGGGCTCGGCGCCCTGTTCGGTGCACACCTTCGTGCCACCTGCTATGGCGGCCAGCTCCATCTGGTGTGCCCGGAAGGACCGTTGCTGCACGTGCTCGACGTCACCGGCCTGCGGCAGGCCGTACCGGTACACCCGACCGTGGCTGAGGCGCTGCCCTCTTCCCTCACGCCGACGGCCAGGCCGTCGGGCACGGTGACTCCGGCACCAGGCGGCAACCGCGACCAGCACGAAGCGGACGGCAGGGGGTGAGCGGAGGCGATCAGGTACGCCGGATTCCGTCCGAGCGGCGGGGACGGCTTCGTCCCGGCCACCGAGCTGGCGGCCGCCGCCGTCGACGCCCGAGGAACGGTCACCGCCTGGAGCCCCGGCGCCCAGGCCCTGCTGGGCTACACACCCGAGGACATCGTGGGCCGCGCGGCCGCCGAACTGCTCGAGGACGAGCTGCCCGACTCCGCACGACGGCACCTGGCCGACCGGCAGGCATGGATCGGCCGGGTCCTGCTGCGCGACCGGGCCGGCCGCACGATCGAGGCCGAACTACGCGCATGCCCGCTGCTGAACGGCAAGGGCGAGGTGCAGTGGTTCCTGCAGGCGTCCGTGCCCCAGGAGAGCGACGGCGCCGCCCTCGCACTGCAGCGCAGCCTGCTGCAGCACCACCTCCCCGCCCAGCAGGCGCTGGAGACGGCCGCCCGCTACCTGCCCGCCGATCCCCACGCCGGCGTCGGCGGGGACTGGTTCGACGTCATCGCCCTGTCCGGCGCACGGATGGCACTGGTCGTCGGCGACGTCGTCGGCCACGGCCTGAACGCCTCCGTGGCCATGGGACGGCTCCGCACCGCGGTGCGCACCCTGGCCGATGTCGACCTGCCCCCGGACGAGCTGCTGTCCGACCTCGACGACCTCATCCTCGACGAAGTCAGGGGCGGCACCGAGATGGCCGGGGAGATCGGCGCGACCTGCCTGTACGCGGTGTACGACCCGGTCACCTGCCACTGCACCCTGGCCAGCGCCGGCCACCCGCCGCCCGCCGTGCTCACCCCAGATGGCACCGTCTCCTTCGTCGACGTCGAACCGGGACCGCCGGCTTCAGTGCCACGGTGATGTCGTTCTTCTTCACACCAGGCAGATCCACCTCGAGGAGGTAGGCGTCGTCGGTCTCCTCCAGATCGGCCCATGGGGCCCACGCCTCACCGGCCAGACCGCCGCCACCGGGAACAGCCGACTGCCACCGCCGCCCCATGCGCTCGTACAGGTCCTGGAACTCCCTGAACGGCCCCACGCCAGACGGCTCTGCTCATGTCGCACAGGAAGCGTGTCCGTACCCAAGGCAGTGGGGTGCTGTTGGTGGAGACGGTCCATTGCTCCATGTCAAGGCCGGCGGGCGCGCTGGGTGGGGCGAACTGCCCGGTGTGCGCAGCGGGGACCGGCGAACGACCCGCGGCCCCCCGAGGGGAGGGGGCCGCGGAGCCGGCTCAGAACTTCGCGCCGAAGTCCTGGGTCCAGTAGGTGCCCTGGGTGCTGCCGGGGTTCGTCACGTACCCGACGCCTATGTGCCTGAGCGAGCAGTTGAGGATGTTCGCCCGGTGGTCGGGGGAGTTCATCCAGGACTTGACCACGTCGGCCGCGGTGGTCTGCCCGGCGGCGACGTTCTCGGCCAGCGCACTCCAGCCGGTGTAGCCGGCCGCCTGGACCCTGTCCACGAGGCTGCTGCCGTCGGAGCCGGTGTGCCCGACGAAGTTGTGGTCCGCCATGTCGGCGGTGTGGTTCTGGGCGGCTTTCGTGAGTGCGCTGTTGCTCGTGAGAGGCGGACAACCGGCCTTGACGCGTTCGGTGTTGGTCAGCTTGATGACTTCCGACCGCATCGTGGCAGGGTTCGAGGACGCCGACGCGGGGGCGGCAAGCAGTGCGGTGGACGCCACCGCGCCGATCGCGATCGCTGCCAGGTTCCGGGGGACTGACATGGTTCTCTCCCAAGAAGGGCAAGGCACCGCGGCCCGGCGGGTCGTTGTCGGGGAGCCGGACCCTTGACCGGGCGGCCAAGGTGTTCCGGCGGTACGAACTCCCAGGGCGGAACGGTGCGTGGTCGGTACTCGGCGCGGCCGCCGTCTTCCACGGCCGCGCCGAGTGGTTTTCCGTGCGAGCCGGCTGAAACCTGCGGTTCGCCGGGTGTTGCGGGTGGCGCATCACATGCTGGGCGGCCAGGGATCGAAGACCGCCGGTCAGGCGCCCGTCGGTCGTCAAAGGGACTTGATGGCAACCTTTTTGAGGAACGCGTAACCCGGGAACCTGAAGACCTGGCCCTCACGGTTGAGGTCCTTGTCCTTCTGCTCGCCCATCGCGGTGACGTAGGTGACGGTCACCCGCATGAGCTCGCCGTCGGCGGGCTTGAGGTTGATCGCTTCGAACGGGGTCAGGTTCTGGACGTCCGTCGTGGTGCCCTGGCCGGTGAAGCAGAGTCCCTCGTCACCGGTCTGGAGCCGGACGAAGAGGTGGCTCCCGGGAGTGGTGTGGTGCGCGTCGCAGCGGTGGATGACGGGGGCCGCGGGAGCGGCCGCCCCGGCGGGGGTGGCGAGAGGGACAAGGCCGAAGCCGGCCGCGAGTGTGGCCAGTCCGACTACCGTCCTCTGCCTGATGGTGATCACGAAGCTCTCCTCCTGGTGGCAGTGGATCGAGAGCCCGGGATCAGTTCAGGACCTTCTGCTGGACCACGATGTGGCCGGCGTCGGGGTTGAGGCTGCCGCCGAGCCGGCCGAAGGCACCGTCGGTCAGGTCGAGGCACTTCGGCTCCTGCGGCGTCTGCTGGAAGGTGCCGCGGTCGTTGATGCGCACGACGAGGGACTTGCCGTTCGCGACGTTGGTCACCTTCACGCGGGTCCCGAACGGCAGTTGCGGATTGCGTGTCAGTGAGGTCGCCGCGGTGTTCTTGGTGTTGTCGAAGACCTCGCCGCTGGCCGTGAGGGCTCCGGGGGGTATGGGACCGTAGTGCGTCGCCCAGCAGGTCCCGGCCTGCGGGGCCCTGGGCGCGGCCGAACTCGCCGGGGAGAGCCCCAGTACGGCGGTCAGCGCGACGGCCCCTGCGGCCAGTGGGACGTAGAGCTTTCGCTTGCTCATGCTCGTTCCTCGTTTCGTGTGGCTTCGTTTCACGGCGTGGTGGAGCGGTCAAGGGAGCGTTGTGCTCCTTGTCCGTGGCGGCATGCGTGCGCCCGGCCCGGCTGTTGCCGGACAAAGGGTGGGGTGTTTCTCAGCCGGCCGAGCGATAGGCGGCGCCCACCTCGTTGGCCGTCGCACCGTTGTAGAGTCCGGTGCCGTCACCGCGGCTGGTGGAGAGGGTGAACCAGGCATACCGTTCGACGAACGGCAGCCCCTGCAGCATGGCGGTCGACTGCTTCACGAACGCGGCCTGCTGTGCCTGTGTCGGATACCTCGGGGTGCCGGTGGAGAAGTCGATCAGTGCGTACTCGGTGAGCCAGATCGGCTTCTTGTAGCGGTCGTAGGTGGCCTGGAGGTAGTTCCGCAGCTGGGCTGTCGCATGCGTGGCGTCGAAGTCCCCGCCGTACCAGTGCAGGGGAATGAAGTCGACCTTGTAGTGACGGCTGGCGGCGCCCTTCATGAAGCGGTCGAGCCAGCCGTCTGCGACGTCGGCGCCGGTGGCGACGGCGGGCGCTCCGAGCCGCATGCCGGTCGACTGCAGCCGGGGCCACAGATCGAGCGCCTGCGGCACGGTCATGTCGGCCTGCCCCGGCATATCGGGTTCGTTGAACCCGAGCAGGGTCTTACCCTGCTGTTCGGCCTGGCCGAGTTCCGCATCGGTCACCGAGCCTTTGCCCCAGATCATGGGCACGAATTCAACCCCGGACGGCGGTGTGATCTGCTGCTTGCCCGAGGACCAGGTGTAGAACCAACCGGCTTTCGAGTCGGCCAGCGCGTGGGTGACGCCGGTGAAGTTCCAGGCGCTGACGCCCTTCTTCTTCACCGTGGCGGAGGACGCGTTCACCGCGCCGGTGGGCGTGCCCGCATGCTTGCCGAACGCGAGCAGGGTCAGAGCCGCCAGAATCACGGCGAGACCACGTAAGGTGGGTGTTTTCCGCATGGCTTCTTCCTTTTCGTCCGGCCGTTCGTCAAGCCGCATGCACGGCCAGGGGGACCGCGTGGTCCGCGGTCACGAGGCGCGGTGGAAGGTCACGAGGAAGCCGCTGCACTTGCTGCACTGCTGCATCACCTTGTTGCCCGGCTCCTGGTCCTGCCGGGACCACCCATAGGCTTTCGGGCAATGGGAGGCGATCATGTCGCTGTAGGCCGTCCTGGCGTCCCGGTTGGGGTTGGTGCACAGCATCGGCTTGCCGTCCGCCCAGCGCGTCAGATTGCCCGCGGGACAGTTCGGCAGCAGGTTGTTCGCGCAGCCCACCGTGTCGCACCCGCCACCGCCGGGGCTCACGTTCCGGGGGGCGATCGTGATCGGCACCGAGAACGCGTTCACGTAGCTCACGTCGTACCAGGGAGCGACAGCGTCCGCGGAGTCGAAGTTGAACTCGGCGAGGCTGACGGGCTGTTCTCCGGTGCCCTTGGCGCAATGGTCGGCGAACTTGCCGCAGTCCCCGACCGCACAGTGGAAGGTGCTGCCCGGTGTCCCGGTACATCCCATGCGCGCGAAGAACTTTCCGCGCCAGTGGCCGGGCGCCGTCGTCTCGGGAATGGTCACCGTCGCCGACTGGCCGGGCTCCAGGATCGGCAGCTTGTCGAAGTTCTTCGACTCGTCGGCGTTGACTGCGCTGCCGATCCAGATCTTCCTGCCGGTGCTGTTGACGAACGTGACCGTGTGGTCGACCGCCGCCGCGGCAGCCGGTGCGACGGAGTGTGGAGCAACCGCACCCGCGCCCGTACTCGGTGTGGCCGCCGGCAGCGCTGCTGCGATCGCGGCGACCAGGCCGGTCAGGAGGGTGGTCAGGGAAAGTCGCAGGGGGATTTTGAGAGGTGTTCTGCGCATGATTCCTCGCCGGATGACGTGAACGAGCGGGTTCTGAAGGGCGCGAGAAGGCGACCGCGGCAAGGCGGAGGGGGAGGCCGGTTGTGTGCCGGCCTCCTGGGGCCAAGGGCGTCGCCTGCCGGCCAGGCACCACGGTGGGTGCGACAGCGTGCGATGCGGCGTGGTGGTGGCGGACCGCCGCCACCGGCGCGATCAGCAGGTCAGCTTGTCTCCGGGGGCGACATTCAGGGTCTGCGTGAACTGCCGGTAGAGGTTGACACGGTCCTGCATCTCGGCGGGGTTCCGGCCGTTGCACTCCAGCGCGCCGTTGATGCTGCGGATCGTCTCACCGAATCCGGCACCGCTGACCATCGCCTTGTGCGGCGTCATGGAGCCGGGACCCGACTGAGTGGTCCAGTACCACAGCGCGGTCTTCCACGAGATGGTGGCGTCGGTCTCCACGAGGTTCGGGTTGTGCAGCAGGTCGATGCCCAACGCGTCACCCGCTGCCTTGTAGTTGAAGTTCCAGCTCAGCTGCATCGGTCCGCGGCCGTAGTAGGCCGCCTGGCCGGCCGGGCAGCCGTACGGCTGGCTCGCGTCGCAGTAGTGCGGGTAGTTGGCGGGGTTCTGCTCCTTTGTGTAGCGCAGGCCGCCGGTCTCATGGCTGACGTTGGCCAGGAAGGCGGCCGCCTCCTGCTTCTTGACCGTGTCGCTTCCCGTGTGGGCGAAAGCCGGGAACGAGTTCATCGCGTTCCGCAGCCCGGCATAGGTGTAGAGCGGGTTCTTGTTCGGGAACATGTGCTGGAACTGGGTTTGGCTTACGACGAAGTCGGCCGAGACCGCCGCGGGCTTTGCGGTCACGGCTGTGGCAGAAGCGGCGGGAAGGACAACCGTCGATGCGGCGACCACCACTGCTGCGGCGGCCACGGCCATGCGGGTAGTGGACATGACAATGCGCACGGAGAACTCCTCGAAGGGTGCCTGGACGGGGAGGACGATCCGCTTCCGGCGCGACCACCGCTGCACGCCCGCATGCGCACGGACATGGGCGGCGTCGAATCAGCAGGCGGGCCTCTTCCTTTCGGTCACCGCCACGGGATCGAACTGCGCGTACAAGAATCCTCAGCCCGGAGAGCCGCCGCATCGGCAATGCCCACCGTTACGCCGACGTGACGCCGACACCGGTCCCATCTCCGCCGCCCTGTCGCGCTGCACAGGGGCATGCGGCCTCCGAGCGGGCCCCGCCGCCGGTGGCACAGGACGGCGGCCCGGAGCCGTAGAGGAAGACATGACGCGTCGGCGGATCGGGCGGCCTCGCAGCCTTGGCGTCGGCTCCAGCGACCACAGCACGACGTACGAGCGCACAAAAAAGCGCCGCCAGGGGTCACTTATCTCCCCTGGCGGCGGCCGCCGTGCCTTCCTCACCCCGGCGGCTCGAATGCCGCTCCGGCTCGTCAACGGCGCATCAGCGGACGTGGTTTGCGGTGACCAACACCGTTACACCACGGCCCCGGCGGCCCCTCCTTCGGTGCGTGTGGGCACGGCCTGCGCCCGCCGTGCGGACCATGCGGCGACATGGGTACGGGAACGCAGTCCGAGGGTGGTGCGGATATTGCGGACGTGGGTCTCGACGGTGCGAACCGACAGATACAACCGGGCCGCTATCTGTCGATTGGTGAGTCCGGCAGCCACCAGGTCGATCACCTCCCGTTCACGCGGGCTGAGCGGGTCGTCCCCCTCGGGTGCGGTTGCCGGCTGTTCGTCCCGTGCGTAGTGCACGATCTGTCGTGGACCCAGCCGGCGCCCTGCCGCGAGCGCACCCTCGGCCCGCGCCCTGGGCAGCGCCCTCAGCGCTGTGGCCGCCGCCTCCTCCACCCGCGCCCGGAACCAGGGAGGCAGTACGAGGGCGGCGGACACGTCGTACCTTTCGACGGCCGCGAACAGCCGCAGCGCCCGCTCGAAACGACCGCCCCGCGCCGCGCTGACAGCCAGGCCCCAGAGCGCGGGACCGGCTGCGCCCAGGTGAGCCGCGTCGCTCACGTGGTCCGTGTCTCCCAGCGCCTCGGCGAAGTACGCCTCCGCCGCAGCGCAGTCGTTCCGTTCCAGGGCAAGGACGCCGGCCGTGTGCAGGATCACCCGTAGCAGGACCGGATTGGCCTCGCCCCGCAGGATCGGGAGGGCTTGGTCAACCAGCCGCACCGCCTGGACCGTATCGCCGACACCGAGCAACTGCCAGGCGAGGAGGATCAGGCAGAACGCGGTCATGACGCGATCGCCGACCCGGTGGCTGATCTCCAAACACTCCTCGAGATCGGCCCTCGAGCTCTGGTCGCCGTGTTGCGTCCGGGCCAGGCTCAGTACCAGCAGCATGCGGCAGATCAGATGATCGCGGCGCTGCGGGCGCCGGCGCTCGAGCGTCACTGCCCGCAGCGCAAGCTGTACCGCTTCGCCGGCGTTCCCCTCCCACGCGATGAGCAGCGCCTGCATGCACAGAGCGATGCTGCGGTCGGCCGCCCCCGGATCCGTTCGTTCCAACGCCCCGGCCAGCATCGTCCGGGACTCCGCCGCGTACCCCCGGTTGATGTCCACGAGCGCAAGCGCCCCGGCGAGGAGGAGCTGGCGCGGGTCGCTTCCCACGCTCAACCACTGCAGCAGAGACGTGAGATTGTCGCGTTCCTCGTCCAGCCGTCGGCAGGTCCTGGCAGGCGTGAGTGCTGCCTCCCGGAACGGGAGCGCGAGTTCCGCAAGCCAGTCCACGAGACGGTCGTAGGCCCGTATCTCCTCGCCTTCGGCACGGAGCCGTTCGTGCCCGTAACACCGGATCGACTCCAACATCCTGAACCGGGCGGAACCTGCCCGGTCGGCACCGGCGACGATGAGGGACTTGGCTTCAAGGCCGGCCAGCAGCTGCGGCACGGCCGACGGGGGTATGTCATGGTCCGCGGCGACGGCCGCGGCGGCATCCGTCCCGAACCCGCCCGGCAACAGCGACAGTGACCGGAACAGCGACCGCTCCTGAGGCGTCAGCAGGTCATAGCTCCATTCGATGGCCGAGCGGAGACTCTGGTGACGTCGATCCGCCGTACGCCATCCGCAGGTCAGGAGGGAAAGGCGGTCGTCCAGCCGATGGTGGATCTCGCCCGGCGGAAAGGCCCTCACGAGGCCGGCCGCCAGCTCCAGCGCCAGCGGCAGCCCGTCCAGCCTGGCGCATAAGGCGACGACGTGTACGGCGTTGTCCTCGGTGAGCTGGAATCCGCAGGAGACGGCCTGAGCCCGGTGGACGAAGAGCCGGACGGCGTCCGAGCGCAGCAAGCCGTCGAGTGATCCGCCGCCATCGGAATCCGGCAGGGAGAGACCGCCCACCGAGTACACCGTCTCGCCCGGCAACCGTAACGGTTCGCGACTGGTGGCCACGACGCGCAGGCCCGGACAGCGGGGGAGTAACGCGCTGAGGGCCAGCCCGCAGTCGTCGAGCACATGCTCACAATTGTCGAGCACCAGAAGCCGATCGCGGTCGGAGCCCGACCCGCTCCGTGCCCCCACCATGGGGGCACGCGCTTCCCTGGCTCCCGCGAGCGCTTCGGTGATCCGCTGCCGCGCTTGCTCCCCCGTGGTCGCCGACGCCAGTTCGACAAGGCTGACGTCACAGCGTCCGCCGCGCTGTTCAAGGGCGGTCAACTCCACCGCCAGGCGTGTCTTGCCCACACCCCCGGGCCCTGTCAGGGTCAGCAGTCGTGTGGCGCGCACCAGCCGCTTCAGCTCCACCAGCTCATCGACGCGGCCGATGAAACTGCTCAAACGGGTTATTCCGGTCGCAGTCGAAGTACCCATTCCGTCGTCCTTGAGCCGCTGACGGTAGGCGCGCTGACGGCAGGCGTTCGAGCAGTATCGCGGACGCCTCTTCCTGGCCCTGATGTCATCTGCGGAGCCCCGGCGCATCGGTCCGCCGCACATGTCGCAGGAGAACGTGGGTGATTCAAGCCGAATCCCATGAGAATCTACGTCGTGCTGCACCTGATACTCCTTTCGATCTACGGCGGGAGTTCCTACTTCTCCGTGGCTGCGTCTCAGCAGTGGCCGGTGGTGTGTCCAGGCGGCGCTTACCTGCAGCGGTCGGTCGTCACTCGGACTCACGACGCTGAACGCTGTTGGATCTCGGGCGGGCCAATGGATGGAGGGCGGCATCGTCAACGGGACTTTTTTCGGGGCCTCTTCACTGCCGCCTGCCGGGCGTGAGCGCATGGGTATGGCTGATCACACCCTTCGGAGCCCATCCGGTCCGTGGGCCGACCTCGGCGGCCGGCGGCACGAGTGAAGCACAGCAGCTGACGGTTCTTCAACCACTGAAGTTTTTAAGCCACTTAAGGCTTTGCATCGCTATGGAACCTGTTAGGTTCGATGTGTGACCGAACCGAACCGTTCAGCGCCCGGCCTGCGGCAGCGCAAGAAGGCCCGGTGCCGCCGGGCACTGGCCGACGCGGCCTTGAGGCTGTTCCTCGAACGCGGCTACGACGCGGTCACCGTGGCGGAGATCGCCGATGCCGCCGACGTCTCGGTGCCGACCCTGTTCTCCTACTTCCGCAGCAAGGAAGCGCTGCTCTTCGACCTGGAGCCGGAGATCGACGCCGGCCTCGTTGCCGCGGTCGGTCAGCGCTCTCCTGGCCGCGACGTACTCGACGCGGTGCAGGAGTACCTGATGTCACTGCCTACAGCGGATCCGCGGGAGCGCGAACAGTTCGAGGCGTTCCTCGCCCTCGTGCACGGCACCCCGGCACTGCGCGTTTACTGGCAGCAGATGTGGCTACGGCACGCGGACACCCTGGCCGACGCGCTCGCGGCCGACCGCGGCCTGGACACTCCCGACCTGCGGATCCGTGCAGTGGCCCGATTCATCATCGACGCGCTGATGCTCGTCACGCTCGAACCGGATCCGCCGGCAGCGCTGGCCGACCTGCTCACCCTGCTGCGCTCCGGGCTGGACGCCGCCGGCCTGCCCTGATCGACGATCGACCTGCCAGTCACCCGGGGAGTCTTGGAGCGCCTGCAGTCATGACGGGCGGCCCAGCCCCTCAAGCCCCTGCTGACCGGCGCCACTTTCGTGGGGGGACTCGCCGGGGTCCCGCTCTTGTCCGGGCTCGCCGACCATCCTGATCGATCTGGTCGGCCACGCCGTCCTCCCGGTGGTGCCGGCCTCCGCTCAGGACGCGACGCCCCTCATGGTGCTGCGGGTCCTGCTCGGTGTTCGTATGCGGGCCGAACCAGCCTTGGATGACAGGCACTTGACCGAGCTGATGCCCGCGGCCCGACACGGCCGTGTGCTCGCCCGTGCCCATGCCTTCGGGGTGCTCGCCGTCTCCCGGTGGCGGGCGTTCCGGCCGCCGGGCTGCCCCACTCGATCGCAGGGATCCCCCCATCGCGGCGGCTGTCACCGCTGTGGCCGAACCGGGTCCGAGGACCCATGCGGCACCGCTGGACGGTATGTGAAGTGGTGCGGCGGTCAGCCCTGCTCGGTAGGTGCGAGCAGGCGGTGGAAGTCGCCCTGTCCGCCGCTCCGGTGCTGCGCCAGGCGGCGCAACGCGAGCGGTACGTCGCTGTGGTCGAAGGCGTCGACGATGCCCTCGTGCTCGTCGAGGATGGCCTGCGCCCTCGCGCGGTCACCGGCGGCGGCCGCGCGCCGGTAGGACAGGGCGCGATGCGGTTCGAGGGCTTCCCACAGCTGTGTGATGAAACGCAGCAGCCACTCGTTGTCGCAGCGGTCGAGCAGGGCGAAGTGGAACCGCCGGTTGGCCCTGATCACACCCAGCGCATCGGCCGCGTCGACGGCGGCCCGCTGCTCCTCGAGAGCGGAGCGCATCGCGGCGATGTCCTCGTGGCGCAGGCGGGCGGCGGCGCACTGCTCGGCCTCGGCCTCCAGCAGCTCCCGGACCTGGAAGATTCCGTCCACGCTGTCGGGGCTCAGTTCAGTGACCGTGTAGCCGCGCTGCGGCGCGTAGGTGACGATGCCCTCGCTCGCGAGCGTCTTGAGGGCCTCGCGGACCGGGATGACGCTCAGCCCCAGCTGCTCGGCAGCCGCGCTCTGCCGGATAGGGGCGCCCGGTTCGAGGTCGCCGCGCACGATCGCGTCGCGCAGCTCGGCCAGGGCCGCGGCCTCGGCGGTGCGGGGGAGAGAGGTTCGCTTCAGTGCCACACCGACATGCTAGCGAGCAATCGCCAAAACTAGATGTTATAAATTCTAATGTGATGGGGTCGCCGAGTGCGGCCACTCGTTGCCGCTGCTGCGCATCTACGGAGGTGAGCGGGATGTCCGCACCGACGCCGACGGCTGCCCGAGGGGCCGCCATTCCACCAGGACCCACCGACCCCGACGGCCCCACGGGCCGCCTGGCCCGCTGGCTGAGCGGTACGGCACTGGAAGACATCCCTGCCCGGGTACGGGAACGCGCCGCCCACCTCGTCCTCGACGGCCTGGGCTGCGCCCTCATAGGCGCACAACTCCCGTGGTCCCGCAGGGCTGTTGATGCCGTCCTGGCCATGGAGGGCGCCGGGAGTACACCGCTCATCGGCTGGGGGCGTGCCGCCGGCGGCCCGGCAGCCGCGGTGCTGAACGGCACCTTCATCCAGGGCTTCGAACTCGACGACTACTTCCCCCGTGCCCCGCTGCACAGCGCGTCCCTCGTGCTGCCCGCCCTGCTCTCCACCACGGCGTCGCAGGGCAATGTCTCCGGAGCCGACTTCCTGCGCGCCGCCGTCCTCGGGTTCGAGACCGGTCCGCGTGTGGGGCTCGCCCTGCACGGCTCACAGATGCTCTCGCGCGGATGGCATTCCGGATCCGTGTTCGGCACCCATGCCGCGGCGGCCTCCTGCGGGGCACTGCGCGGACTGGATCCGGCCGCCTTCGAGGACGCGCTGGGCCTGGCGGCCACGCAGTCCGCCGGCCTGATGGCCGCCCAGTACGAGGCCATGTCCAAGCGCATGCACCACGGCTTCGCCGCCCGCAACGGGTTCTACGCCGCCGGGCTCGCGCAGGCCGGTTACACCGGCATCAAAAGGGTCTTCGAGCGGCCGTACGGCGGATTCCTGTCCACCTTCGGCGAGGGTCACGATCCGGACGCCTCCCAGATCACCAGGGACCTGGGCGAGGTGTGGCACACCGAAGGCATCACCGTGAAGATCCACGCCGCGATGGGCGGCCTGCATCCCGCCATCGATGCCGCTCTCGCCCTGTCGACCGACCGGGCGCTCACCACGGACGACATCGAGTCGATCCGCATCCATGTCCCCGACGCGATCCACCACCACGGCTGGTGGCGGCCCGAGCGCCCCCTCACCACCATCGGCGCCCAGATGAACATCGGCTACGCCGTCGCCGTCGCCCTGCTGGACGGCCAGGTCGGTCCCGCACAGTTCCACGACGAGCGCATCAACGCCGCCGACGTGTGGCAACTGATCGAGCGCACCGAGGTCCACCTCGACAACGCCCCCCAGGACCCTGCCTGGACCGAACCGGGCTACAACACCCGCGTCACTCTCACCCTGCGCGACGGCCGGGAGCGGACCCGTGCGCTCAACCAGCCGCACGGCGGCCCGGACGACCCCCTGACCAACGCGGAGATCCGCGCCAAGTACCGGGCCCTGACCACCCAGGTCACCGACGCCTCCCGCGCGGCCGAGATCGAGCGGCTCGTACTCGACCTCGAGAACCAGGACCGCGTCGACGGCCTGATCGACCTGCTCGCCGCCCCCGTCCGCGGCGCCCTCGATCCGTACACGTAGGACACGAAGGGAAGACAACGCCATGCCATCCTCCCCGGGCGCCCGCTTGCGCACGCTGATCGACGAGGGCCGACTCACCGTCGCCCCCGGTGTGTTCGACGGCCTGAGCGCCTCACTCGTCGCCCGCACCGGATTCGCCGCCGCCTATTTCACCGGCGCCGGCGTCGCGGTCGCCGGGTTCGGACTGCCCGACATCGGGCTGCTGACCCAGACCGAGATGACCGACCGCGCCCGCATCGCCGCCGAGGCGCTCGGCGATGTGCCGTTGATAGCCGACGCCGACACCGGCTACGGCGCCCCGATGAACGTCGTACGCACCGTGCACGCCTACGAACGCGCCGGTGCCGCCGCCATCCAGCTCGAGGACCAGGCATTCCCCAAGAAGTGCGGCCACCTGCCCGACAAGGAACTCATCGCCGCCGACGCCTTCGTCGCCAAGCTGGGCGCGGCACTGGAGGCACGCACCGACGCACTGATCATCGCCCGCACCGACGCCCGCGGCCCCCTCGGCGTCGACGCCGCCATCGAGCGCGCCGGCCGGTATGCCGCGGCCGGCGCGGACGTCGTCTTCGTCGAGGCCCCGGAATCAGTCGAGGAGATCGAGAAGGTCGCGGCTTCGATCGACGCGCCCCTGCTCGTCAACATGGTGCAGGGCGGGCTGACCCCCGACACCGCGCCGGAGCGGCTCGCCGCCCTCGGCTACCGCATCGCCATCCACCCCGGCGCCCTGCTCGCGCCGTACGTGCTGCACGGCCTGGAGGCCCTGACCCGCCTCGGCGGCACCCTGCCCGAGGTGACCCCCGGGCCGCAGGGCCTGTTCGAACTCGTCGGCCTGCGCGCCTGGTCCGCGATCGGCGAGCGCTACCACGACCACAAGGAGAGGGTCTGCTGATGGGCATGACCATGATCGAGAAGATCCTCGCCCGCAAAGCCGGCGTCCCGGAGGTCCGCCCGGGCCGGACCGTGGTGTGCGACGTCGACATGACCGTCATGATCGACCTGCAGTTCGCCACCGGCTGGGTCCAGCCCCTGAAGATCAACGACCCGCACAAGGTCGCGGTCGTCATGGACCACGCGGTGCCCGCCCCCAACGTCCATGACGCCACAGGAGGCACCCACGCACGGGCCTTCGCCCGCGCCTTCGGGATCGAGAGGTTCTACGACGTCGGGCGGCACGGCATCTGCCACCAGGTGATCGCCGAGAACGGTCTCGCTCGCCCCGGCGAGATCCTCGCCTGCACCGACTCCCACACCTGCGCGGCGGGCGCGTACAACACCGCCGCTCGCGGCCTCGGCCCGGCCGAGGTGTACTCCGTCATGTGCACCGGCAGGACCTGGTTCCAGGCCGCGCCCACCATCCGTTACGAACTCACCGGCACCAGACCCGCAGCGGTCTCGGGCAAGGACGTTTTCCTGCACATCGCCGGCAGGTACGGAGACGCCACCAACCACAACCTCGAATACGGCGGACCCGGCCTCGCCTCCCTCCCGATGAACGACCGGCGCACCATCGCCACCCAAGGCGCCGAGGTCTCCGCCGACTTCTCCACCTTCCCCATCGACGACCTGGCCCGTGACTTCCTCGCCGACCACGGAGTACCCTGCGGCACCTACGAAGCGGCCGATGCCGACCCCGACGCCACCTATGCCGCGGTCCGCACCATCGACCTGTCCGCCCTGGAACCCCACGTCGCACGGCCCGGCACCGTCAGCAACAACGCTCTGCCGGTATCGGCGATGGAAAGCCGGCCGGTCAACCAGTGCTTCATCGGCTCGTGCGCCAACGGCCAGCTCGAAGACCTGCGCATCGCCGCCGAGATCGTGCGCGGACGCCAGGTCGCCCCCGGCGTACGGCTGTTGGTCACCCCTGCCTCCCAGCAGGTCTACCGCGAAGCCATGCGGGCCGGTTACCTGCAGGACCTCGCCGACGCCGGAGCCGTGGTCACCAACTCCACCTGCGGCGCCTGCTTCGGCTACCACATGGGCCTGCTCGCCCCCGGCGAGGTCTGTCTGACCTCCTCGACCCGCAACTTCACCGGTCGCATGGGCAGCCCCGACGCGGAGATCTACATGGCGTCCCCCGCCACCGTCGCCGCCTCGGCCCTCACCGGCCACATCACCGACCCACGAGAAGAGCTGAACTGATGGGAACCCAACTCACCGGCACGGTCTGGGTCGTCGGCGACACCGTCACCACGGACGCCATGTACCCGGCGTTCGCCATGAAACTGCCCGTCCCCGAAGCCGCGAAGCACATCTTCTACGAGCTGCGCCCCGGCTGGACCGCCCAGGTCGCCCCCGGCGACATCGTCGTCGCCGGACGCAACTTCGGCCTCGGATCCTCCCGACCCGTCGCCGCCCTCTTCCGGGAACTGGGCGTGGCCGCGCTGGTGGCCGAGGAGTTCAACTCCCTGTTCCTGCGCAACTGCATCAACCACGGCCTGCCCGCCCTCACCGTGCCAGGGGTCACGTCCGCCTTCACCGACGGAGCCACGATGTGCCTCGACCTCGCCGAGGGCTGGGTCGAGAACACCGCAACAGGCATGCGCCTGCACGGCGGGGCGCTGCCGCCGATGGTTCTCGACATCCTCGCCGCCGGTGGCATCCTGCCCAAGCTCGCCCGCGAAGGCTACCTTCCGACACCGGCCTGACCAGGCCCTGCGGTGAGCGCACCACGGCCCGGGCGACCGTCGCTCCGTTCCGGGCCATCGCGCCGATCGCCGACCCGCCACCCCAAGACCAGTCACCTGTCAGGACACCACTCATGCACCAACGGATCGCCCCCGGCATCATGCGCATCGCCACGAGCAAGCGCGACAACGCCTTCCTCGTCGACGGCGACGACGGTTTCACCCTGGTCGACGTCGGCTGGTCCAAGGCGCCCCGCGCCCTTCTCGACACCGTCGCGGCACTCGGCCGCAGGCCGTCCGACATCCGCCGCATCGTGCTCACCCACGCCCACCCCGATCACGTCCAGGGCGCCGCCGAACTGCGTCGCCACACCGGCGCCCACATCCTCATCCACGCAGCCGACCGTCCCTGGCTGGAGGCCGGACGCGTCCCCGCCGAGGGGCGTTGCGGGGCGTTGGGCCGGTTCATCGACCGGCTGCCGGCCCTCCACTGGCAGCCGGTCGAAGCGGACGCCGACCTGGCCGACGGCGACCTCGTGCAGAACTCCGACGGGCTGCGGATCATCCACACCCCGGGCCACTCGCCCGGACACGTCGTGCTGCTCCATGAACCCACCGGCACCCTCCTGGTCGGGGACGCCCTCTTCAACCGGGGAAGGCTGGCCCTGGGCCCCGATGCCTTGGCCGCGGACCCGGACCTGCGTCCGGCAAGTCTGCGGCTCCTTCCGCGTGACCTCGTCACCACCGTCGGCTTCGCCCATGGCAGCCCGCTGGGCGAAGCCGACATCCCCGCCTTCCGGGAGTTCGTGGAGCGCCTGCCGCGTCACGGGTGATCCCGGTCGTACCTCAGAGGATGGGACGCCGAGCCGGTTGAACCGGCGTGTTCGGCCAGTCCCGAGCCAGTTCGCGAGCCGCAGCACGCCTGCCAAGCCGCGCGCCGGTGCCGTGTTCCGCCGACAGGACGCATGATGCCCGGCGCTCCGGAGAGCCTGAGGTCACTGATGGATACCGTCCTCCAGGGTCCGCAGCCGGATGCCGGGCCGGTGGGGGACGGCGAACCCACGGTCCGCCGGCAGCGGGCGGACCTCCTGGATCGCCCGGCCGATCGTGGGAGACCCCACCTTGCAGAGCACGCCCGACGCCGCACGGGTGGGCCGAGTCCGCAGATGGACCAGTGTCCCCAGGAGCGGGTAGGTGAAGACCGGTTCGCACTTGGGCCGGCCTCGTCTCACGCCAACGACGATCGCCGACATCGAGCAGGCGGAGGCGGACTGGCTGAAGTACCGGTACGCGTAAGGGGCCGACCTGCGATTGCTGAACCACCAGACGAAGCCGAAGAACTTCGTGGACAAGGTCCACGACGTGGTGGGAACCGAGCCGGTCCGCAAGCGGCTGCTGGCCCACCCCCGGTTCCACCTGCACTTCACCCCGACCGGCTCGTCCTGGCTGGACCTGGTCGGGCGGTGGCTCGGCGAGCCGACCTGCAAGAAGCTCCAGCGCAGCGTCCACCGCTCCGTCCCCGCCCCCGAACGCCGGATCCGCGCTGGGATCAAGGCCTGGAACGCGGACCCGCGCCCGTACTGCGCTGCGGTAGCCGCTGTGTGATCCGGTTGAACAAGTCCGTCAGCGGCTCGCTGACGTCCTGACCGAACTCGGACAGCCCGTAGGTGACCTGGGGCGGCGTCGTCGGCTCTACCTCCCGCCAGAGCAAGCCGTCCTGGACCAGCGCGCGCAGTGTCTGAGCGAGCATCTTCTCGCTGATGCCCTGGATGCTGTCGCGCAGCTCGTGGAACCGAAGGTCGTTGCTCCGCAAGGAGATCAGTACCCAGATACCCCATCTGCTGGTCACGTGGTCGACCACGTTTCGCGCGGGGCAGTCGGTGTGAAACACCTCATACCGATTGGCTGTCTCGGCCTGCGTCAGCTGCGCACCTTCCTTCATGTCGGGAGCTTACCTCTGGGTATGTTCTTACGAAAAGTAAGCCCGCCTCCTAGCGTCAACTACCGCAGTGCACAACGGACTAGGAGCTGAACATGATCGTGGTGACCGGGGCTACCGGGAATGTGGGCCGACCTTTGACGCAGGCCCTGGCCGAGGCGGGCGAGCAGGTGACGGCGGTGTCGCGGCACGCGGTGGCGATGCCGGACGGAGTCCGGCATGTGACGGCGGACCTGGCCGAGCCGGCAAGCCTCACACCCGCGTTGGCCGGGGCGAAGGCCCTGTTCCTGCTGCTGTCCGGAGACCTGCACGCCCCCGAAGCCAGGCCGGCCGACATCATCGGCCTGGCCGCGGCCAGTGGGGTCCGCCGGGTCGTCCTGCTGTCTTCGCAGGGCGTGGCGACCAGGCCGCTCGGCCCGTCGCGGGTCGCGATGCGCGCGGTGGAGGACGCGTTGCGGGAGTCCGGCCTGGACTGGGCCGTCCTGCGACCGGGCGGTTTCGCCTCCAACGCCTTGGCCTGGGCGGAGTCCGTCCGCACGCAAGGGACGGTCGCCGCGCCCTTCGGCGACGTAGGGGTGCCGGTCATCGACCCGGCGGACATCGCCGAGGTCGCGGCGGCCTGCCTGCTGGACGACCGGCGCACCGGCGGGGTGTACGAGCTGACCGGGCCGGAGGTCATCACGCCGCGTCAGCAGGCGGAGGCGATCGCCGCCGCGCTCGGCTCGCCTGTACGGTTCCACGAACTCACCCGCGACGAGGCCAAGGCCACGATGACCCGGTTCGTGCCGGCGGAACTCGCCGACGACACCCTGGACATCATTTCCGCCCCGAACCCCGCCGAACTGCGGATCAGCCCGGACGTGGAACGAGTCCTCGGCCGCGCCCCGCGCCCCTTCGACGGCTGGGTCGCCCGCAACATCGCCGCTTTCCGCTGAGGCGCAACCCCACTGAAACTCAGGGCCGGCCCTGCAGAACAGACCCTCGCAGGGCCGGCCACGCATGCCGCACATCGCCGACCGGCGGTCGAAACTACTTATGCAACAGTGAGTCGCACGCGTTTATTCCAACCTCATGCGTAACATTGGGGATTTCTCTTGCGGCACCTACCCGGCTAACTGTAGCCTGCGGTACGCAAAGATAACGATGCGTCAAGTCGCATACACATCGCGTGGAACCGTCACATTCTAGGCTGCTTCAAAATTCCTCTCTGCTGTTCAGTGAAAAGCTGCCTTGGGGCCCGCTGTCGTAAAGTCTCGGCATTGCGCACTTTCCGAGAAAACGGGGGAACGAAGGAAATGCATTCCCTATTGATGCGATTATGGGAATGGTGTCGACTCGGGTATCTGATGCAGAGTGTCATGGCAGGCCTGACGGCGTTGTCGTGCGCCACTCTCCTCGCCTCGTCCCCAGGGCGAGCACGCGAGTCCGAGATGATCGGTTCGCCTGCCCTGCCCGGCGGGTGTGTGACGCCGCCGGAGTCCCGCGGGGCTGCGCGCCGCCTGGGAAGTCGCGTACGGGCATGGTTTCTGATGTCCGGTCAGGTCACCCCGACTCGACCGGTCAGGGGAAGCCGTGTGACGGCCCGCGCATCCTGCCGGCCGTTCCACGTGCCCGGCTCACCCGGGGTCTGCCGGACCTGTGCGTCCGCCAAGGCGCGGGCGAGGGACAGATCGTGCCCCAGGTCGACCGAGTCGACCGGAACGGGCACACGGCCCATTCGGCGATCTCGACGGTTCCCGCGCGCCGATGGTGACGCGGTAGTGGTCTTCGTGTCAGGCGTGAACAGCAGCATGCCGACGCGCAGCCCGACATCACCGATGTCCCCATGAACAACCTGCACCTCTTGCGCCGTCCATCCGTCCTGCCCGCCCGAAAGCGCGACACCCGGGAAGGCAACTCATGGACGCACCCGGTTCCCAGCCTTCTGATCCACGCGACCAGGGGCCGACCGAATCCGATAGTTCCGCCCGAAACATAACGGGGGAGTTCAGCGATGTCCGATTCCACCACCACGCCCGCCCGCACGAACCGGCCGGCCGACGCTTCCCGCGCGCGGGCGAACGTCCAGATCTCCTCTGCTCCGGGAGCGGTAGATCTGCCGTCGCTCGTGCCGATCATGTACACCTTCATGTTCCGGAACATCGCCAGTGACGGCTTCGCCTTCGGCGATCCGCAGTCGCCGGGCGACATTTCCCGGAACTCGAAGCCGGGTTGCATCATCGCCGCCCCGTCCTTCCCGGCCGACACCCCCGGCATCGACGAGGACTACGTCTTCAACTGGGTGCGCGACGGCGCCATCACCGCCATGGAGGTGGCCAAGGCCGGCATGCCCACCCGCCCCGGCGGATCGGTGCAGACGCTCAACGACTACGTGCAGTTCGCCGACCTCTGCCACTCCAACATCCAGCCGCCGTTGACCAAGGGTCACGCCTGCTTCAACATCGCCGGCGACCCCCGCCCGTGGACCGAGCAGAACGACGGCCCGGCCCTGCAGACGATCACCATCCTGGCCGCCTACGACCAGCTCGACGTCGGCACCCAGAAGCGGGCGGTCGACCTGGTGAACTCGAACGTGGCCTACCTCCTCGGCGTCTACCAGAACCCCACCACGAACCTGTGGGAGGAGCACAGCGGATACAGCTTCTTCGCCCGCTCCGCCCAGCTGCGCTGCTTCGAGGAGATCCAGGCCTCGACCATCGTCGGCATCGACAAGCCCACCGGACTGCGGCCCGCCGTCAAGTGGCTGCGCCAGGCCCTTGCAGGCCACTGGGACGGGACCAAGTACGTGAGCCTGCTGGCCGACCCCGGTGACGGGGCCCAGCCCTCGCCCCAGAATCCGGTCGTCAGCGGCTACGACCCGAACATCGACATCGTCCAGGCGGCCGTCTACGGCGCCGTTCCCGTCACCGACCCCAAGCTGCTGGCCACCGCGGCCCAACTGCGCTCGCAGTGGGAGGAGGGCGGCATCGCCTTCTACCCGGTCAACAAGGCCGACAAGGAAGCGTTCGGCATCGGGCCGCTGTTCGGCCGCTACCCGGGCGACGTCTACGACGGTGACACCGCGCACCCGGTGCTCGGCGGCCACCCCTGGGCCCTCTCCACGTGCAACGTCGCTGAGCTGCACTACAAGGTGGCCGCCGCGATCAAGTCGAGCGGCAAGGTACCGGTGGACGACCTGTCCGCACCGTTCTTCGCCCAGTCCGGCATCGACGCGTCGACGGCCCCGGCGGCAGCCGCCGCCGCCCTGACGGCGACCGGTGACGCCATGGTGCGGGCCGTCGTCTACCACAGTGACAACCTGGAGCTCTCCGAGCAGTTCGACGGCACCACCGGCTTCGAGCGCAGTGTGCACAACCTGACGTGGAGCTATGCCGCCTACCTGTCCGCCATGCGGGCCCGGGCCGAGGCCGTGTGACCCATGGCCGACCGACTCGCATCCCCACCACCACACCGGTCCCGGCCGCGCCCGGCAGCGGAGGAGTGACTGCCCCATGTACGCGAAGTTCCCCGAGGGGGCGGCGAAGCGCACCGATCCCGCGGCGGCGGCCGAGGTTCTGTACGACGCCGTCATCGTCGGCGGCGGGATCGCCGGCGCCCTCATCGCCTCGCGGCTGAGCGATGCCGGCAAGAAGGTACTGATACTCGAAGCGGGCCCGGCCGAGGACCTCACCCTGCGCGGCTACGAGAGCTACCTCGACCGCTTCTACTCGGCCACCAGCAAGGACAACCAGTCCCCCTACCCGGTCTCCGCCAACGCCCCGATGCCCCGCGGCACCGACGCACGGCGCATCTTCCCGGGCGCGCCCGACGCCTCGGCCTACATCGTCCAGAGCGGGCCCTTCGCCACCGACACCACCTATACCCGGGTCCTCGGCGGCACCACCATGCACTGGGAGGCCAAGTCGCTGCGGATGCTCCCGGAGGACTTCCGGATGCGTACGCTCTACGGCGAGGGGGCCGACTGGCCGCTCACCTACGAGGACCTCGCCCCGTACTACAACGAGGCCGAACGCGAGATCGGCGTCTCCGCCGACGTGGAGGACCAGGCCTACCTCGGGATCACCTTCGACGAGGACTATGTGTTCCCGATGAAGGGGCTGCCCCTGTCCTACCTGGACCGGATGGTCGCCAGGGACCTCGACGGGATGCCGGTCGAGCTCGACGGGGAGCGGCGCGAGCTGCGGGTCCGGCCGTTCCCGCAGGGGCGGAACGGGATACCGAACCCGGCCTTCGACGGTGGGAAGGGCTACGTGCCGCGAGGGGCGGTGAGCACCTACCAGGTCGAGGTCGGCGAACGGTGCCAGGGCAACAACAACTGCGTGCCCATCTGCCCGGTGCAGGCCAAGTACCACGCCGGCAAGACCCTCGCGAAGGCCCTCCGGAGCGGCCGGGTCGACCTGGTGGCCCAGGCGGTGGCCCACAAGGTGCACGTCGACGAGCAGACCCGCCGGGTGACCGAGATCGAGTACCGCCGCTACGACCGGCCCGACAGCCCCGGATTCACCACCGTGAGGGCCCGGGGCCGGCTGTTCATCCTGGCCGCCAACGCGGTGGAGAACCCCCGGCTGATGCTGGCCTCCGGCCTGCGCGGCTCGAGCGGCCTGATGGGGCGGAACTTCATGGACCACGCCTACCTGCTGGCATGGGCCCTGCTGCCCGAGGTGGCCGGCACCTTCCGGGGCACGAACTGCACGGGCGGCATCACCGACCTGCGCGGGGGCCGCTTCCGCCGCCGCCAGGCGGCGTTCAGCGTCGACATCCACAACGACGGCTGGGGCTGGGCCCGGGGGGCGCCGATGACCGACCTGGTCGACCTGGTGGACGCCGGTGGCCGCTACGGCGAGTCCCTCCGCCAGGGCCTGGTGGACCAGGTGTCCCGCCAGCTGCAGTTGGCGTTCATGGTCGAGGTCCCCGCCAACCCGAGCAACCGGATCACCGTGGACCCGGCCTACACCGACCACCTGGGGAACATGCGGCCCATCCTCACCTACGACGTCCCCGACTACACGATGCGGGGCGTGGCGTACGCCCGGCAGCTGTCGCGACGGATCTTCGCCCGCCTCGGAGCCGAGGACCACACCGCGTACGACCCGGACTTCTGGGGTTACGCCGTCCACGCCGGCGAGGGCTACGAGATCCGCGGGGGCAACCACCTGGCCGGCACCCACACGATGGGCCGCGACCCGTCGACCTCGGTGGTCAACCCGGACCAGCGGTGCTGGGACCACGAAAACCTCTACCTGGTGGGCGGGGGAAGCATGCCCACCGTGGGCACGTCGAACGTGACGCTCACCGTCGCGGCCCTGTGCCTGCGCAGCAGCCGCGCCATGCTGGCCCAGCTCGACGCCGAGACCGCACCGATCGAGGTCACCTCGACCGGAGCCGGCCGGCCCCGGCCTCAGGAGGTGGCCCGGTGACCGCGTCGACCATCAACAACCGTGACGACCTGATCAGTTATCTGCACGTGGCGATGGCGCTCGAGCACGCGACCATCCCCCCTTACCTGACCGCGTACTACTCCATCAAGTCCACCACCAACTCCGACGCCGCCCACATCATCCGGGTGGTCGCGGTGGAGGAGATGCTGCACCTGACCCTCGTCGCCAACGTCCTGAACGCCATCGGCGGCACGCCCGACCTGACCCGCCCCGGCTTCGTGCCGTCCTACCCGGCCTACCTGCCCGACGGGGAGAACGACTTCACCGTCGACCTGCGGCCCCTGTCCCCCGAGGCGGTGGAGACGTTCTGCAAGATCGAGCGGCCGGGCCAGGCCCCCAGTGCCGACGCACGGCTGCTGCCCTCACCGGACAGCGGGAGCCCGGTACTGGCCTTCAGCCCGACGGCCGAGGGGATGCGCTTCTACAGCATCGGGGAGTTCTACGCAGAGATCGTCGAAGGGCTCGAGAAGGTGGCGGCCGGCGATCCCAAGCTCTTCTGCGGAGACCCGGCCCTGCAGGTGGGGTCCGAGTACTTCTACTCCGGCGGCGGGGAGGTGATCGTCGTCTCGGACCTGGACTCGGCCTGCCGGGCGCTGCGCTTCATCGCCGCTCAGGGCGAGGGCCTGGATTCCGGCATCTACGACGCAGACGGGGAACTGGCCCACTACTACCGGTTCCGGCAGCTGCAGCTCGGCCGCTACTACCAGGTGGGCGACGACCCCGATGCGCCTTCGGGGCCGCCGCTCAGCATCAGCTGGGACGATGTGTACAGGGTGAAGGTGAGCGCCCGGCTGGCCGACTTCCCGGCGGGTTCGGAACTCGCCCGTGCCGCCCGGGACTTCAACACCCAGTACGGGGCCTTCCTCGCCCTGCTCACCAGGGCGTTCAACGGGCAGCCGGGCCTCTTGCAGGACGCCGTCTGCGACATGTTCCGCCTGCGCGACGGGTTCAACCGGCTGGTACGCAACCCCCTGCCGGGCAGCGGCGGCCTGCACGCCGCTCCCACCTTCGAGATCCCGGCCGCGGCCGGGGCCGATCCGGAGGCCTCCCGGTCCGCCGGTGGGACGGCGCAGGCGGTGACACGGTGACCGCCCCGTCGTTCGAGGAGTTCCTCCGTCTGTCGGTCGACCTCACCGCATTCGAGGAGACCGACCTGCTCGGTACCGGTCTGGCCCACCAGTACCTGGCCAAGGTGCGCGCCGCCTGCGGCGACGAGACGGTCATCGCCCTCCTGGACGCCCACCGGGCGGCCCGGACCGACGCCGGTGATACCGGAAGCCATGACCGGACGCCGCTCGACCGGGACCTGTTCGACCGGGCCCTGCGCCACCGCATCTTCAGCGACGACCGCCTCGGCCCGGTGGCCCGCAATGTGATCAAACTCTGGTACGCCGGGATGTGGTACGCGCTGCCACCCGAGTGGACCGACCGCTACGGAGCCCAGGCTGCGGGCGAAGCCTCCACGGTCACCGCCGCCTCCTACCAGGAGGGGCTGCTGTGGCGGGCCATCGGGGCCAATCCTCCGGGTGCCAAGGGGCCCGGCTACGGCTCCTGGGCTCAGCCGCCCCGGATCGAGGACCGCTACCTGAAAGGGGCGACGAAATGACAGGACTGGCTGACCGCCTCGGCCCGGACAAGGTGAAGCTCGGCGTCTGCTGCACCCTGTGGTGGAACGACGACTTCCCCACCATCGACGCCGACATCTCCTTCGGCCAGGCCGTGAGCGAGATGGCGCTCGCCGGCTTCCAGGGCTGCAGCATCGGGCACAAGTACCCGTCGGACGCCGCCGCGCTCAAGGCCGCCCTCGATCTGCGCGGCCTGCAGGTGTCCGAGCCCTGGACGAGCACGTACTTCACGATCAGCAAGATGCGGCACAAGACGATCGCCGCCTTCGAGGAAACGCTGGCCCATGTCAAGGCGCTGGGCGGGACCGAGCTGGTCGTGGCGGAGTTCGGAGCCTCGTCGCACCTGCTTCCCGTGGACGTGTTCGCCAACCGCCCGGTTTTCACCAACGCCCAGTGGGACGCCTTGACGTCGGGCCTGGACGAGCTCGGCAAGATCGCCAGCTCGGCCGGGATGAAGCTCAGCTACCACCACCACATGGGCACGGGCGTCATGACCCGGGCCGACATCGACCGGCTGATGGCTTCGACCGACCCGGACCTGGTCCACCTGTTGCTCGACACCGGCCACATGGCCTTCGCCGGCGACGATCCGCTGGACCTGGCCCGGACCTACGCCGACCGCATCGGCCACGTCCACATGAAGAGCGTCCGGCCCGAGGTCGTGAGCCGGGTGCGGGAAGAAGGCCTGTCGTTCCAGGAGGGAGTCGAGCTCGGCGTCTTCACCGTGCCCGGAGACGGCGCGATCGACTTCCGGCCCATCCTCGAGGTGCTGGCCGACGCCGATTACCGGGGCTGGCTGGTCGTGGAGGCCGAGCAGGATCCGAACAAGGCCATCCCGCTCGAGTACGCCAAGAAGGCCCGCGCCTATCTGGCCGACGTCCTGGGCTGGTAGGGAACGGAGGACACCGGGAATGAACGCGACATTCAAACGGGACGTGTTCTTCAGCTTCTTCATGTTCACGGCCGATCTGAGGCCGCAGGACTCACGCTACACCGCGGTCCTGATCAATCATCTGAAGGCCCTCACCGACATGGGCTACGACGGCTTCGACCTGCACATCGCCGCCCGGCCCGCGACCGTCGACCACAAGCTCGAGACCGACAGCTATGTCGCCCTCAAGAAGGCGTTCGACCAGGCGGGGCTGAAGGACGTGAAGTTCACGACCAATGTCGGGACCACGCGGACCTTCGACCCGACTTCGCCTTACGAGGAGCAGCGCAGGCAGGCCCTGTCCTACCTCAAGTCACGCGTCGACATCACGCGGATCCTGGGCGGCGACTCGATCATGTCAGGGCCGTTCCTCTATCCCTACGGCGTCTTTCCCGTCACGGACGCTGACGAGCCGATATGGAGTGACGCCCTCCAGGACTGGATGGAGTCGCGCTATCACGCGGCGCGTTCCGTCTTCGAGGAACTGGTGGAGTACGCCGCCGCGCGGGAAGTGAAACTCGCCATCGAGCCCGTCAAGAGCTGGGAGACGCCCCCACCCAACATGGTGTCGGAGGCACTGGACTTCCTCGAGGGACTCGAGCACGCGCAGGCCGGCGTGACGATCGACACCGCGCAGGTCGTGATGGAGAGTCAGGGCCCGTCGGTCTTCAAGGACAATGTCGCGAAGGCCGCCCGGCAGGACCGGCTCCACTACGTCCACATATCCGCGCCCGACCGGGGTGCGGTGAAAGACAGCTGGATCCCGTGGGACATCGTCCTGAACGAGGTGGAGCCGGTGTATCGCGGGCCGTACCTGATCGAGGTGTTCAACGCGATCCCGCCGTTCGTCAGCTCCATGCGCATGGCCCGCCGGCGCTTCTGGCGGCCCGGCGAGGACGACCCGGTGCCCGACGTCGACAGCGCCTACGACGTCGCACGGGCCGCACTGGAGGAACTGCGGGAGCAGATCATCACTCCGTCCGCCCGAGTACCTCGGAAAGGTCCCCGATGCTAGCCCAGGTGTCAGACCCCATCAGCATGGTCGTGAAGCAGACGGACGATGTCCGTATTCACACCTTCGTCGCATCCTTCGCGTACAGCAATATCGCGAACGCCACGCATATCATCGAGACCAGGAACCAGCTGGTTCTCGTCGACGGGCAGTTTCTCGTTCCTTATGCGAAGGCGTTCAGGGACTACGCGGACAGCCTCGGTAAGCCGATCGAGCGGCTGTACCTTTCCCATCGGCACCCGGATCACTGGTTCGGTGTGGGGACAGCGTTCAGCGACATCGCGATCCACGCGCTGCCTGAGACGATGAGCTTCATCCAGGAGCACGGAGAAGCCTCGAGAAGTGACCACTGGAAACTCGGCGACCTCGCTCCGGACCAGATAGTCGTGCCCAAGCACGCCGTCGGCCCCGGCACCGAGACGATCGATGGGGTCAGGTACGTCTTCGACCGGGTGACAGAAACCGAAATCGACTTCCACCTGACCATCAGGCTTCCTGAGCTGGGAGTGTATTTCGCTCAGGACCTGATCTACAGCGGCACCCATCTGTATCTGACGACGCACATGGACCACTGGATCCGGGTGCTCCAGGGAATGCTGCTGTCGGACTACGAGCTGTTCATGCCGGGCCACGGCCTGCCGGCCGACAAAAATGAGGTCGCTCGCAACATCGAGTACCTCTCGGCTGCTCGACAGGCAATCGGCAACGGGTTGGCTGGCGACGCCTTCAAGGCGTTCATGCTCCAGCGGTATCCCGAACGCAAGTGTCCGGGGATATTCGACATATACATGCCCCGGCTGTTCGGCGGCGCGAGCGACTACTGACCGCGGAGGTATGCAGACCGTGAGCGAGACCTACACCGTGGGACAGTATCTGGTGGACCGGCTCCGCCAACTGGGCCTGGAGCATCTGTTCGCCATCGCGGGCGACTACTCGATAGACTGGTTGAACCGCTACGTCACGCCGAGCAACATCGAAATCATCGAAGAAGTCAACGAGGTGAATGCCGGTTACGCGGCGGACGGTTACGCGAGGCTGAAGGGTATCGGGGCCCTCTGCGTGACCTACTCCGCAGGTGCCTTGTGTGCCGTGAACGCGGTCGCCGGTGCCTACGTCGAGAAGGTGCCGCTCGTGCTGATCAATGGCACACCGAGCATAAAGAAGACCATCACCTTCGAGCAGACCGGCTTCAGTGCGCACCACTTCATCAGCGGACGCGAAACGGATATGCAGTCGTTCGAGCATATTACGGCCGCCACGGCACGCGTCGACAACCCGGACCTCGCCCCGACGCTGATCGACTATGCGCTCACCCAGTGCATAACCGAACGGCGTCCGATCTATATCGAGCTGCTCCAGGACATGGTCGACATGGAATGCGAGCCGCCGAGGGGCGTTCTGAAGCCGGCCAGGACCTTGTCGGACGAGACCAGCCTGGAACAGTCGGTCGCACAGATCTGCGCAAAGCTTGAAAGCGCCGAGAACCCGCTCATCTGGGTTGGTGTGGAGATCGACCGGTTCGGCCTGCAGGACAAGGCCATGAGCCTGATCCAGCAACTGAACGTCCCGTTCGTCACGGAACTCCTCAGTAAGTCCGTCCTGTCCGAGGATGATGCGCTGTTTGCCGGCGTACTCGACGGCCAGGCGTCAGCTTCCTCCGTTACGGATCTGGCCGGCGCGGCTGATTTCGTACTGGCCCTCGGCGTGTGGCTGACCGACATCAACTCGCTGGGCTGGGAGCCGGACTACGACAAGACCGCATTCGCGTCGTTCGACGCGGTCAAGTGCGGAACGTACTTCGGCGCGCAGGTCGCGTTGGAGCATCTGCTGGACGGCATACTGGCGGAAAAACTTACGCCCAGAGTGCGGAAGGCGCCGGAGAAGTCGGCGCGTTGCGCGCCGGTCGTGCGTCCGTCGGATGTGATCACGTACCAGGGGTTCTACAACTTCATCCAGCAGTACATCGACAGGAAGACCATCGTAGGCGCCGATGCGAGCATGAACTACTTCGGGAGCCTGCTGCTGGATGTCCCGGGACCGGGCGGGTTCGTCGTTCAGTCGTCGTACTCGTCGATCGGGTATGGCGCGGCGGCTGCGACGGGTATCTGCCTGGCGAAGCGCCCCGACCAAAGGGTCATGGTCTTCACGGGGGACGGCGGCTTCCAGATGACCGCCCAATGTCTCTCGACACAGACTCGCTTCAAGCTCAATCCGATCATCTTCGTCATCGACAACGGCGTCTACGCCGTGGAGCAGTGGCTCGCTGATGCATCGGTGTTCCACGCCGACAAGCCGTTCTACAAACCGTGCATCCTGCACCGGTGGAATTACAGCCTCCTGTCCGAGGTGTTCGGCTGCAGGGGGTGGGAGGTCGGCACGTACGGAGAGCTGAGCGATGCCGTGGCGGGCGCGCTGAAGAACTCGAACAGTCCATCCATCATCCAGGTCCGAGTGCCGGACAAAACGATCCCCGACAATGCGAAGTGGAAAGCCCAGTAGGGCTCGCGACGCGAGGAGAGAATGATGCCGACGAAGATCACGGCAATCTACGAGAACCCGAAGTCCCCTGAGGCCTTCGAGGCCGGTCACCACGAGCAGATCGATCTGGCGCAGAAGATCCCCGGAGTCCAGCGGATCGAGAGCGCGAAGGTCTGGCCGAAGGAGGACGGCAGCGCGACGCCGGCCTATCGCGTACTCGACTTGTACTTCGCCGACTACGACGCGGCCAGCAGGGCCGTAACGACCGCAGAGGCATCGGCGTTTGTCGCCAAGGCCTTCGAGCTGGCGACTGGCGGTGTGCGGCTCCTCTTCACGGATGTCGAAGAGGTCTGATCTCGATTCTTCCGAGCCATGACGCCCTCGCGGTGATCAGCTGACTGCCCGGTATTTTCCGTCGTGTGACGGGCGGGCCGACGCATGACGCTGCGGGGGCGTCGGGTTCCACGGCCTGAGTCCTGGGGCAGACCGATGGCTGACGGCTCCCGCGCGGGCCGAGCCGGACGATCCCGGCCCTGTCGGCGGGCGGCAGCGGGTAGTTTTTGGGGACAGGAAGCCGTTGATCCATGGCTGACCACCGGCCGGCTGAAGGGCCGTACCGTCACCCTGCCTCAAGGAGTCAAGATCCTGCACACCATCTACCGATCATGGCACAGCACCGCAGGCCGACCGGGCACGGTGGGCGTGTGACCGGCCGTCCGGCACCCGCGGTGCCGCCCCGGCCGCTGCGCGCGTGGCTCGGGCCGGTCGGGGCCCTCGCCGCGCTGGTGGTCGCCCTGCTCGGGTTCCTGTACGCCGGCCACAGCGAGCCCGGCAGGGTGGACAGGTGGATCATCCCGCCGACGGCGGACAGTGTGCGGCCGCCCTGGAGGTCTGTCGCTCTGGCCCTGGACTTCCTGGGGGAACCCGCAGGAGCGGCGATGCTGCTCGTGGCCGCCGTGACGGGCTGCCTGCTGCTTCGGCGTCCTCGCGCGGCGGTGCTCGTCGTCGCCGGCGCCGCCATGGCCGTGGGGACGGCGACGCTGCTCAAGCATCTGGTGGGACGCACCATCCACGGCGACGGCAACCTGTCCTACCCGAGTGGGCACACCGCCTTCTTCACGGCCCTCGCCCTGATCGTGGCGCTGCTCGCGACCGGCCGGCTCGGCCTCGGCGGGACGGCCGGCACCTCACTCGTGCTCGCCGCGGCGCTGGTGGGCGGCGCCGTGATGGGATGGGCGCAGGTCGCCCTGGGCGCGCACTATCCGACCGACGTCCTCGGCGGCTGGTGCACCGCGTTGGCGGTGACACCGGCGACCTCGTGGCTGGTCGACCGGATGGCTGACACACTGGTCGACCGGATGGCCGACGCCCGTCGGCCGGGGCGTCGCTGACGTGAGGTCACCTCATGCCAAGCGGCGGAAGACGGGCTTCACCGGTCGTCCGGCGAGCCAGGGGGTGGGGTCGGCGGCGTCCAGTGCCTTCCGGTACACCGCACAGGCCCGGGCCACCACGTCGACGGTGTGGTCGATGTCCGCGTCGTCGAGCGCGCTGCTCACCACGAACGACGGGGCGAGCACCCCGCCCGCGAGGAGCCGGCGCAGGAACAGGGTCCGGTACTGCTGCGACGGCTGCCGGTTCTCGTCGAGGGTGGCGAAGACCAGGTTGCTGGCGCGGCCCCGGACGACGATGTGGTCGCCGACGCCCATACCGGCCGCGGCGTCGCGGACACCGGCGGCCAACCGCTCGCCGAGGGCGTGCAGCCGCGCGGTGACGCCCTCCTCGACGTACGTGGTGAGCACGGCCATCGCGGCGGCCAGCGAGTGCGTTTCCGCACCGTGCGTGGTGGACAGCAGGAACACCCGCTCGCCGGGGTGACGCAGCCCGCCCCGCTCCATCAGATCGCGGCGCCCGGCCAGCGCGGAGACGGCGAATCCGTTGCCCAGCGCCTTGCCGAACGTGGAGAGGTCGGGGACGACGCCGTACAGGCCCTGGGCGCCCGCCTCGGACCAGCGGAAGCCGGTGATCATCTCGTCGAAGATCAGTACACAGCCGTACCGGTCGGCCAGCTCGCGCAGGCCGGCGAGGTACCCGGGCGGCGGCTCGGTGTGGGTGGCGGGTTCGAGGATCAGGCAGGCGACCTCGTCCTGGTAGCGGGTGAGCAGCTCCTCCGTGGCGGCCAGGTCCCCGTAAGGGAACGCCACGGTGAGTTCCGTGGTCGCCGCCGGAACACCCGCGGACATCGGCGTGGTGCCGATGAACCAGTCGTCGACGGAGAAGAACGGGTGGTCGGCGCAGATGGCCACCCGCGGGCGCCCGGTGGCGGCGCGGGCGAGGCGTACCGCGGCGGTGGTGGCGTCGGAGCCGTTCTTCGCGAACTTCACCATCTCGGCGGTCGGTACCGTGGCCAGGAAGCGTTCCGCGGCTTCGACCTCCACGACGGACGGCCGGACGAAGTTGCTGCCGCGGTCGAGCTCCCGCCGCACCGCCTCGATCACGCGTGGGTGGGCGTGGCCGAGGCTGACCGAGCGCAGGCCGGAGCCGTACTCGATGTAGCGGTTGCCGTCGACGTCCCACACGTGGGCACCGCGTCCGTGGCTGATGACCGGGGCCAGGTTCTCGGGGTACTGGTCGTCGCCCTTGGCGTAGGTGTGCGCGCCCCCGGGGATCAGGGCGTGCAGCCGCTCGTTCGCCAGCCGCGACCGGGGGAGGGAGAACTCCTCGGTCCCTTCGGAGTGTTCGGTGCCCACGCCGACCTCACCTCTCCTTTCGTATCAGGACCTCGGCGAGGCTCGGCGCCTCCCGGTCCCGCCGGGACATCGATGTGACCGGCAGCGGCCAGGGGATGCCCAGCTCCGGGTCGTCGAAGGCGATCGTCACGTCCTCGGCCGGATCGTGCGGGCGGTCGATCCGGTACGAGGTGTCGGCGGTCTCGGTCAGCGCCTGGAAGCCGTGCGCGCACCCCGCCGGGATGTACAGGGTCGCCTGCGTCTCGCCCGACAGCTCGAAGAAGGCCCGGCCCAGGTACGTCGGTGAGTCCGGCCGCAGGTCCACGACGACGTCGAAGACCCTTCCGTACGAGCACCGCACCAGCTTGGCCTCGCCGGCGCCGGAGCGCAGGTGCAGGCCGCGCAGTACGCCCCGGACCGAGCGGGAGACGCTGTCCTGGACGAAGGCGTGCGGGTCGAGGCCCACGGAGCGGACCACGTCGGCGTCGAAGGTGCGGCAGAAGAAGCCGCGCTCGTCGGCGTACGGGGTCGGCTCGAACAGGTATGCGCCGGTGATCTCCGGAACTTCGGTCGCTTTCATGGAGCCTTCCGTGGTGCGTGGGCGTGGGCGTTCGCGGGGAACAGGGTCGTGGTCAAGGCGGTGAACTGCTCGGTGAGTTGCCGTGCGGCGACCCGGTTTCGCTCGGTGAGGGTCTGCCGCAGCTCCGCCGCGTGCTTCTCCAGGTCCCGGAACTGTTCGAGCAGCCGGTCGGCGTCGACCTCGCGTGCCGGGTGGCAGTACGCGCCCAGGCCCATCCGGCCCATGAGCGCTTCGCTCTTGGCCGCGTAGCACAGGGCGAGCACGGGTGTTCCGGTCTTCAGCGCGCAGATCAGGTTGTGGTAGCGGACGGCCACCACGGTGTCGGCGGCCGCCATCTCGTTCATCAGGTCGGCCAGTGAGGCCGGTTCGGCCGCGGTGACCAGCGGCGAGTCGACCGCGTCGAGGATGGCGGCGACCACCGACAGATCGCACTGGTCGCCGGTGAGGAGCCGGACCGGTCTGCCCTCCTCGACCAGCGTGCGCACGAACCGAATCGTCCCGTCGAGGTAGCGCCGGTAGATCTCGTCGGCCCGGGCGCGGTCGTCGTTTCCGCCGTGGAAGTCCATGACGCCGAGGCAGACGGGACCCGGCGTCCCGGTGGGCGCGCTCGCCGCTGGGGTCGGCAGGGAGAAGGCGAGGTCGGGGTAGACCTCGTCGCGTGCGGTGTTCACGCCCATCGCCCGCATCGCGTCGCGGGACTGGCCGTCGCGGTACGACCGGTACGCGGCCAGCCGAGCCGACCAGCGCACCAGGGCCCGGGTCGGGCGGCTCTGGATCTCGGCGGCGCCGACGCTGACCAGCGCGACCCGGGTGCCCAGCAGCCGGCCGCTCGCGCAGAGCAGGAACAGCGCGTACGGGAAGCCCCACGGCCGCAGCGGCAGCGTGGCCTCCAGGACGCCCATGCCGGGCACGATCACCACGTCGTGCCGGCGCACCCAGGCGGCGGTGCGGAAGACGTCGACGAGTTTGCCGAGGCCCTTCGACGCGATGGCGCCCGCACGGGACGCGGTCCGGTACTCCGCGCGGTTCCAGTGCAGCCGTGTCGCGGGGATCCCGAACTTGGCCGTCACGGCCTCGGGCCCTCCGCACAGCGCGTCCACGACCGCCTCCGGGTGCTCGGCGCGCAGGTAGCCAAGGACGGCCTCGAGCGACCCGTCGTTGCCGAGGTTGCCGGAGCCGAGCAGGCCGAACACCCCGACGCGCACCGAAGCCCTGCCCGCTGACGTCATGCCCGCCTCCCCTCACGTCCGGCGACGAGCGCGTCGACGGAGACGGTGAGCTCGGCCGGGTCGACCGGGGCGCGGTCCTCGACCCGCTCACCGGCGCCCGGCCGGACCCGGCTGGTCATCCACGCGGCCAGGTGGCGGTGGCACGTGCGCCGGTCGGCCGCGGACAACGGCGCATGCCGGATCGCCGCGACGAAACCCCAGACGTACTCGGCGAGCAGCCGGGGCGTCGGGTGCAGCAGGCCCGCCCGGCGCGGGTCCAGGTTGACGCACCGGGAGCGCTTGGAGGGGTTCGCCCGCTCGGCGCGGGTGGGGTGGTCGCGGCGGAAGTACAGCAGCTCCGGCACCTGGTGGAAGCGCCCGTGCAGGGCGATCTCGGCGACGAAGGTGCGGTCGGCGTGGTGGTAGCTGTCCATCGGCCGCACCCGGCGCAGCACGTCGGCCCGGATCACCCCGTAGAAGTCGTCGCCGCCGGGCTCGAACAGCATGCTGCGGAAGCGCTCCGGCGCGTGCGGTGATCCGGTGGCGAGCGTGTACTCGTAGGGGACCTTCACCTGGCCGTCGCCGTCGATGACCGCCTGGTCGGCGTGGGCGAGGATCACGTCCGGCCGCTCGTCCAGCGCCTCGACGCAGCGCCGCAGCAGATCCCGGGCGTACAGGTCGTCGTGCGAGGCCCACTTGAACAGCTCGCCGCGGCACCGGGTGAACACGTAGTTGTGGTTCGGGGTGGCGCCGACGTTCCTGGGGAGCCGGATGTACCGGATGCGGGAGTCCTGCGCGACGTACTTGCGGCAGATGTCCTCGGTCCCGTCGGTCGAGGCGTTGTCGGAGATGACCAGCTCGAAGTCCTCGTAGGTCTGGCCGAGCAGGGCGTCGAGCGATTCCGCCAGGTACTCCTCGCCGTTGTAGACGGGCAGGCCGATGCTCAGCCTGGGTCGGTCGGTCATGAGGTCCTCACTTCGGGGATGGGGTGGTGGTGCTCGCGCAGGGCGGACCGCAGCTGCAGCCACCACACGGCCGAGCCGCCGACGGTCGCGGCGGCGACGCCCCAGGCCGAGCCGGCCGTGCCGGCGACGGCCGCCCCGCCGAGCCCACCGCCGACGTAGCAGGCCGAGGCGAACAGCTGGGAGCGCAGGCTGCGCCGGGCCGCGCCGAGTGCGCGCAGCCCGGCCGCCGCGCCGGTGCCGAGGCCCGCGCCCGCGACACCGAGGGTGACCATCACGATGAGCTGCGAGGAGGAGTGCCAGACGGCGCCGAGCACGAACGCGCCGAGCCGGTTGGGCATCAGCAGCAGCGCCCCGCCCCACAGCAGCGCGCCGGCGGCCTGCCCGCCACCCAGCAGGAGGCAGAACGAGCCGAGGCGGTGCGGGGCCCGCCGCAGCACCCGTGCCGCCTCCGGGACGGTGACCAGCGAAAGGCCCATCAGTACGGCGAGGAACGGGCCGAGCAGGAGCTCGGCGCCGCGCACCGCGCCCACCGCGCCGAGCCCGACGATCGCGCCGAGCCCGTACGCCCGCAGCTGGCTGGCGCCGCTGAGGCTGACGTTCTCGACGAGGTACCGGTAGCCGAGGTCGCGCTGCTCGCGCAGCCAGCCGCGCGCCTCGGTCACCCGGGGCCGGATGCCGGACTGGAGACAGCCGTACCCCGCCGCCACCGTGGCGGACGCGCCCCAGGCGAGCACGAAGGCGGCCACGCTGCCCACGCGGGCCGCCACGATCATGGCCGGGACGAGCGCGACGCCCCACACGACGTCGTTGACGAACGCCTTCCGCCCGGTGCCGGCGGCGAAGAACGAGAACCGCCAGGCGTCCTGCAGGAGCAGCCCCGGCAGCATGACACCGAGGCAGGCGAACGCGGGGCCCACGCGGCCGCCGAGGGCCGGACCGGCCACCAGACACACCGCGCCGATGACCGCGCCCACGCCGAGTGCCGTACCCGTCGAACGGGCCACCGCCCCGCGCCAGGAGGCTTCCGGCACGCCGCTGAAGCGCACCACGAGCGGATCGGTGGCCAGGCCGCGGGAGACGTTGAGCACCACGCCGTAGGTCACCCAGGCCAGGCTGAACACGCCGAACGCGGTCACCCCCAGCGAGCGGGCCACGTAGACGCCCACCGCGAAGTTGCTGATGCTGGAAGCCGCCTGGTCGGCCAGTCCCCACGACAGCCGGCCGACCAGGGCCCGCTTGGCGGATCCGGCCGGTGGCGCCGTTGTCTGCGCGTTCTCCCCCTCGACGGGCATCGACGTCATGTCTTGATCAACCCGGCCTCGTGCAGGGCGCCGGCCGCGTCGGCGACGGTGTCGAACGGCAGCCGGGACCGCTCGGCGACGTCGAGCAGACTGTTCCCGCCGTCGGAGAGGTTGAGCACCCACAGCATGGCCATCTGGGCCTGCTTGGTGTCGCTGCGCCCGCCGAGCGCGTCGTACAACCCGCGTCGGCCCAGCTGCGGTTCGCCGTAGGGGCTGAGGTTGACGTACCGACGGTTGCGGTCCAGGACGTCGAACGCCTCGCGGCAGACGGCAAGGGTGTCCGCCATCGCCTGCGGCGAGACGAAGTCCAGGTTGTCCGCCGAGGTGTGGTACTCGGGATAGCCCGCGTACGGGGTCCGGGTGAGCGAGCCCACGCCGAGGTCGAACCCCGGCGAGCAGAACTGCCGCTCGTCGTAACCGTACGGGGTGAACTCGGTGACCCGGTGCGGGCGTTGAGAGGCGGCCAGCACATGCCGCATCACCCGGTCGATCTCCGCGTCGCCGCGCCTGCTCTGCTTGTACGTCAGCGAGCCCGGGTCGCCCGCGCAGGCCAGCACCAGCCCGTGCTTGACCCGTTCCACCCGCTCCGCGTTGCGGGCCAGCCAGGTGATCGCCCCGATGGTGCCGGGCGCGAAGAGGAACCGGTAGGTGTGGTACGGCGTGTGCTCCGCCAGCGCCCGGGCCAGGAACACCGCCACCGCGATGCCCGCCAGGTTGTCGTTGGCCAGCGACGGGTGGCAGACATGGCAGGAGACGATGACCTCATCGGGGACCTGACCGGCGATCACATGCTCGGCGTAGGTGAGGTGGCCGTCGGCGAGGGTGGAGTCGATGCGGACCTCGTACTCCCCGTCCGGCAGCGCGTCCAGGGTCTCCTGGGCCAGGCAGAACCCCCATTCCGGCTTGTAGTAACTGGTGCGGTACGGCACCCAGGCCGGGTGGTCCGGCAGGGTGTGCAGGTGCGGGCGCAGCTCGGACAGCGGCATGGTCCTCGACACCGGCACGCTGTAACCGAGCACGTGCAGGCTGGACGCGGCGAAGTCGACGACCCGGTTGCCGGCGGCGTCGGCGACGTACGCGTCCCGGATGTTCCACTCCTGCGGCACCGTCCAGTCGAGCACCTGCGTCCCGGTCGACACCTCGTGCACCTGCAGCGGGACGTACTCGCCGACGATGTCCAGGGTGGCGCGCACACCGTCGCCGGTGATGCTCCGGCACAGCGGGTACAGCCGTTCCACCAGTGCGTACATCTCGTCGCCAGCCGCGGTCACCGGCGCCACCGCAGGGTGTCGTCGACGGTGCCGGCGTCGGACGCCGCGCGCAGCACGGCAAGACGGGTGAAGCGCTGCTCGAAGTCCTCGCGGGTCAACCCGAACTCCCGGTAGGCGGCGGCCAGTTCGAGCGCACCCCGCTTCACCGTCCACTCGCACTCGAAGCCGGGAACCGCGGCACGGAACCGGGAGAAGTCCACCCGGTACGACCGTGGATCGGCGCCGTTCTCCCCGGTGATCCTCACCTTCGCGCCGGACACCGCCTCGGCGACCTGCTCGGCGATCTCGGCGACCGTGACGTTGTTGACCTCGCTGCCGATGTTGAACGCCCGGTCGTGGACCGCTTCCTGAGGTGCCGTCAGTGCCGCCATGAAGGCCCGTGCGATGTCGGCTGCGTGCACCAGCGGACGCCAGGGCGTGCCGTCGGAGAGCACCAGCACCTCGCCGGACAGGAGCGCGTGGCCCACCAGGTTGTTCAGCACGATGTCGGCGCGCAGCCGGGGCGAGTAGCCGAAGGCGGTGGCGTTGCGCATGAACACCGGGGTGAAGTCTCCGTCGGCCAGCGCGTGCAGGTCGTCCTCCACCCGCACCTTGGACTCCGCGTACGGCGTCACGGGACGCAGCGGAGCGTCCTCGGCCACCAAGTCGTCGCCCCCGGCAGCCCCGTAGACGGAGCAGGTCGACGCGTACAGGAAGCGGCGCACCCCGGCGTCGCGGGCCAGTCGGGCCAGGCGCACGGACGCGTGGTGGTTGATGTCGTAGGTGAGCTCGGGGGCCAGCGATCCCAGCGGGTCATTGGAGAGCGCGGCCAGGTGGATCACTGCGTCCACCCCGGCCACGTGTTCGGCCGTGATGTCACGCAGGTCGACCCGGTGCCCCGACGGGTCGGCGGGGTCCGGGCCGAGGACGCAGTCGGCGAAGAGTCCGGCGTCGAGGCCGACGACTTCGTGTCCGGCGGCCGTGAGGACGGGGGCCATCACGGTGCCCAGGTAGCCCTGGTGTCCGGTGAGCAGTACGCGCAAGGTTCAATCTCCCAGGTGAAGCGTGCATTTGGTGACGGCGAACGCCTCGGCGTAGCGCGTGTGGCATTCGATGCCGCGGATCCGCGCGAGGCCGAGGAAGGCCTCGCGGTCGTACCAGGGCCGGTGCCGCTGCGAGGGGTAGTGCTCCTGCAGCAGCCGCACCTTCTGTTCGGCGGTCCCGGGCGCCAGCGGCTGGTACGCCGACGGACGGCCGAGGTCGCCGTCCCACTTGACGATCTCGTAGCCGAGCACGAGATGGTCGCGGAACGCGGTCGGGATCAGCCGCGCCAGACCGCGGTGGTCCTGGTGGGCGTCGTCGGTGCGCGGGGCCAGGATCAGATCCGGATCGGTCTGTCCGCGCAGTTCCTCGACCGCGGCCTTGGCCTCGTCCCAGTGCACGGGCATCCGGCCGTCCGGCAACTTGAGTACGGTCAGGCGCAGTTCGGCGTCCGGGCAGAAGGCGGCGAGCGCGGCCCGTTCCTCCTGCTCGCGCTCGGTGCCGCCACCGGAGAGCACCAGGGCGTCGACGCGCAGCCCCGGCCGCGCCCGGCACATCGTGAGCAGCGTGCCGCCCGCGCCGATGGCGATGTCGTCGCAGTGCGCGCCCACGGCGACGACCCGCTCCAGGGGCCCGGCCTTGAGGCGGATCACGCGCCCACCCCGGCGTTGTCCCGTTCCCACACGGCCCACGGGCGCTCGCCCCGGGCGTAGGCGGCGTCGAGCGCGGCCCGCTCCTTGACGGTGTCGGTCGGCTTCCAGAAGCCGCGGTGCTGGTGCGCCACCAGCCGGCCGCGCTTGGCCAGTCGGGCACATCCGTCGGCGACCAGGTCCCCGTTCTCCGGAATGTGGTCGAAGACCTCCTGGCGGAGCACGAAGTAGCCGCCGTTCTCCCACAGCGGCAGTTCGCTCACCGCGGTGATGCCACCCACCAGGCCGTTCTCGCCCAACTCCACGCAGTGGAACGACGACTGCGGCGGCACCACCATCATCGACGCACCCGCGTCGCGCCCGGCGAACCGGTCGATCATCTCCGGCAGCGGGGCGTCGGTGAGGACGTCGGCGTAGTTGGCGAGGAACATCTCGTCACCGTCCAAGTGGTGCCGCACCCGGCGCAGCCGTTCCCCGATCGGTGACTCGATGCCGGTCTGCGCGAACGTGATCGTCCAGTCCGAGATGTCGGTGGACAGCAGCTCGGTCCGCCCGCCCCGCAGCACGAAGTCGTTGGACGTCGTTTCCTCGTAGTTGAGGAAGAAGTCCTTGATGTGGTGGGCCCCGTACCCGAGGCACAGGATGAACTCCGTGTGCCCGAAGTGCGCGTAGTAGCGCATGACGTGCCAGATCAGCGGCCTCGGGCCGACCATCGCCATCGGCTTGGGCACGTCGTCTGCGGCACCGCTCCGCATCCGCATCCCGTAACCGCCGCAGAACAGGACGACCTTCATGCTGTGACCTTTCGGGACGGGACCTCGACCATGCTCAGTTCCGGGATGGGAAAGACCAGCCGGCCGCCCCAGTCGTGCACGAAGGACAGCTGCTCGACCAGCTCGGCCCGCAGGTTCCACGGGAGGACGAGCACGTAGTCCGGCTTGTCGGCGGCGATCTGCTCGGGCGGCAGGATCGGGATGCGGGTGCCCGGGGTGAACCGGCCGTGCTTGTAGGGGTTGCGGTCGACCGTGTACGGGAGCAGGTCGGGCCGGACGCCGCAGTGGTTGAGCAGGGTGTTGCCCTTGCCCGGGGCGCCGTAGCCGACGACCGTCTCGCCGCGCTCGGCCGCCTCGATGAGGAACCTGAGGAGGTCCCGGCGCACCTTGGCCACCCGGGCGGAGAACTCGGTGTACCCGGACAGCTCCTGCAGCCCGGCGGCCTCCTCCCGGGCCAGCACGTCGGCCACCCGCCGGCTCGGCTCGCCGGCCACCTCGGCCGGCCGGGCCCACAGCCGGATGGAGCCGCCGTGCGTGGGCAGCAACTCGACGTCCACGAGGGCGAGTCCGCCGCTGGCGAGGGCCCGGATCGCGGACGCGACCGTGTAGTACTGGAAGTGCTCGTGGTAGATCGTGTCGTACTGGTTCTCCTCGATCAGGGTCAGCAGGTGCTGCACCTCGACGGAGACCCAGCCGTCGTCGGCGACCAGGGCGCGCAGCCCCTGGGTGAACCCGACCACGTCGGGGATGTGCGCGTACACGTTGTTGGCCACGACCAGGTCCGCCGGGCCGTGCTCTTCGCGGACGGCGGCGCCGGTGGCCGGGTCCAGGAACTCCGTGAGCGTGGGTACCCCCGCGTCCCGCGCCGCGGCGCCGACGTTCACCGACGGCTCGATGCCCAGGCAGCGGATCCCCCGCTCCACCAGGTGCCGCAGCAGGTACCCGTCGTTGCTCGCGACCTCGACCACGAAGGCGTCGGGGCCGAGATCAAGGCGCTGTACGGCGTCGGCGACGAACGTACGCGCGTGCTCCACCCAGGAGGTGGAGTACGAGGAGAAGTACGCGTACTCCTTGAACGTCTCCTCCGGCGTGATCAGCGGCGGAATCTGCGCCAGCCAGCAGTCGGTGCACACCCGCAGGTGCAGCGGGTACGCCGGTTCCGGCTGGTCCAGTTGGTCCGCGGCGAGAAAGCTCTCACACGGTGGCGTCGCCCCAAGGTCGACGACGCTCGCCAGAGCCGCCGAGCCACAGAGTCGGCATCGTGTCATCTACTGCCCCCCATTGATTCCGTCCGACCCGCGATCGCGGTGCGGTACTCCTCCACCAGGCGCTCCAGGCCGACGGCCGGGCTGAAACCCCGCTCGTAACGGCGCCGGGCCGCCTGGCCCATCTCCCGGCCCAGGTCCGGCCCGGCCGCGATCCGGCGCATGCAGGACGCGAGCGAGGCGGACTCGCCCGGCCGGTGCAGCAGCCCGGTGACCCCGTCCTCGACGAGTTCGACGAAGGCGCCGTGGCCGGCGGCGACGACCGGGACTCCCGCCGCCATCGCCTCCACGACCACCAGGCCGAACGCCTCCAGCCACGTCGAGGGAGCCACCACGGCGACCGACCGCGCGACCGCCTTCCGGCACTCCGCCGGGTCCAACAGGCCGACGTAGCGCACGTCGTCCCGGCCCGCCGCCCAGGCGGTCACCTCGCCCTCCAGCGGCCCCGCGCCGGCGATCACGAGCGGCACGCCCACACCGCCGCTCACCGCGACCTCGTCCCACGCGGCCATGAGCAGCCGTACGCCCTTGGCCTCCGCGAGCCGGCCGAGATAGAGCAGATGCTCGCCCTCGCCCACTCGGCAGGTGCCCGGATCGGGCACGAAGTTGTGCTTGACCGCCAGCCGCTCCGCCGGCATCCCGGCCCGCACCAGGACCTCGCGCTGCGCCCGGGAAATGCAGAAGAAGCGCTCCACGCCGGACCACCACCGCCGCCGGTTGACCGACAGGCTGACCGCGAGCGGCACCGTCGCGAGGCGGGAGTCCCGGTAGCAGCCGTGGCGGACGGCCGGCAGTGGCGTCGACCCGACGCACTCGGCGCACGGCCGGCCGTCCCGCTGCAGCGTGCCGGGAGGGCAGACCTGGGTGTAGTTGTGCAGCGTGGCGACGGCGGGCACGCCGGCGTCTGCGCAGGCGGCGAGGACCGCGGGCGACAGGAGCGGGAACACGTTGTGGACGTGGACGATGTCGGGCCGCTCGGCGCGGAGCCGGGCGGCGAGTTCCCTGCGGACCGCCGGGTTCCACGGCACGAGCAGCGGCACCGCGACCTTGCCCGGCAGGGACCGGCCGGCGATGTCGTCGCTGCGCCGCTCGAACACCTCGACCCGGTGGCCGGCCGCGCGCAGCAGCTCCACCTCCTGGTCGACGACCTTGTTCTCCCCGCTCGGCTGCGCCGAGGCGTAGCGGTTGTGCACCACGAGGACGTGCATGCTCACGTCACCTCCGTTGTCCGGGCCCAGCGCGGGACGTGTCGTCGAGGGACGTCGGGCGGCGCGAGGGGGGTGTCCCCGGCAGGGGTTGCCAACAGCGAGGCGGCCAGGGCCAGATGCAGCAGATACGGCGAGGCGTCGCCCAGGCCGGCCTCGGTGTACGACGCGATCGCGCAGTAGCTGATCAGGAAGATCGCGCAGGCCCGCTGCAGCGACGGTGGCCGCAGCAACGCGACACCGCCCAGCACGACGATGACCGCCGCGACAAGGGTGACACCGACCAGGCCCTGCTCGTTGTAGACGGCCAGCCAGCTGTTGTCGATCGGCAGCCCGCCGAACGACTTGTCGCCCAGCCCCACGCCGAACACCTTCTCCCCGGTCGTCCGGGGCGCAGCCAGCAGGGCGTCCCAGACCTTGGCCCGACCGGTGAGGCTGGAGAAGTTCTCCTTGCTCTGCCCGCGCAGGAACCACGCCTGGAGCACGGAGGCGAACCCCACCGCGGCCACCGTGGCGCACAACACCGCCCAGGTGAAGAAGCGGCGGGCCGCGGCGCTGGTGAGGAGGAGCGAGCCGATCGCCAACGCCAGCCCCATGAACAGGCCGAGCGTGGCCGTCCGGGTATGGGTCAGCGCGAGCAGGACGAGGGACGGCACGATGATCACCGCCGCGCCGGCCCGGTCGGTCCGGCGACCCAGGACGAGCAGCACGGTGAGCCCGATGATCACCGCGGCGTACTGCCCGATCTGCGGCGGGGTCAGCGGCCACAACGCGCCGACCAGGCGCCCGCCGTAGAGATCGGGCAGGGCCGCGCCCGGTGAGACGACCAGGCCGGCGGCCACCGACCCGAGGACCGCGAAGTACATCCGGATGTGGTGCCGGACGAACGTCAGGCCGCCGTCCCACCAGCGGCTGAGCAGCCACAGCGTGCCGACGAAGAGAGCCAGCCGGAAGCAGCGGAACAGCGCGCCGAACCCCGACTCCAGGTGCGCGCTGGAGATCACGCTCGTCACCAGTAGCAGGGTGAGCAGGAACACGTACGCACTGGCTCGGACGCGCAGCCGGAGATTGACCGCGAGCGCCAGCGCGAACGCGGCGGTCAGCGCGCCCATGGTGACCATCTGGATGAGGGAGCGGGGCAGCGGGACGATGGTCTTCGCCCCGGCCGAGCCGAGGGTGTTGAGGACCAGCAGCCCCCAGACGAGCCCGACGATCTTCGGTGTGCCGGCCGGGCGCGGTTCGGTACCGGGCCGCGTGCCCGCCGTGGCCGGTCCGCCCGGCAGCCCCTCGCGTCGCAGGTCTGCGCTCATCTCAACCACCGGCCCCTGGGGCGAGGGTGCTGCCCGCGTCCTGCTGGTACGGCGTGCCCTGCCACTGCTCGAAGTCGAGGACCCGGCTCGGGTCGTGGGCGACGAACTTCCACGGCCCGAGGTAGACGTTGTCGTGCCAGCGGTTGTGCTGTTCGCTGGTGATGGCCTCGGCCACCCCCTCGCCGTGGTACGGCGACCAGTCCGGATAGGTGCCGTAGTTGGCGAGGACCGCCATGCGGTCGCACTTCTCCGTGCACTTGACGACGGACTCGTCCAGCACGAAGCGGTTGTCGTGGATGTCCACCCGTTGGGTCTTCCAGCGGCAGTCGGCGTAGAGCGGTGCCTTGGCGATCGCCGGCTTCGCGCAGCGGTCGGTGTTGCGCACCAGCAGGGTGCAGTCACCGGACGACGTGTTGGCCGGGCTGTTGCAGAACCGGTCGGCGTTCTCCCACAGGGTGATCCCGGACCAGTTGTTCTCCAGCACGTTCCGGTAGATCTCGATCTTGTCGGTCCGGGCTTTGACCCGTGGTTCGCCACCGGACTCGGACAGGTAGACGGTCGCGAACGGGAAACTGTCGCCGCGGTCGGCTGCCTGGCGACCCTCGACCCAGTTGTTCCGCCGGATCGTGTTGTTCCGGATGACCGCGTTGTAGCTGGTCTCGTAGATCAGCGCGGCACCGTCGTTGCCCTCGAGCACGTTGTCCTCGATGCGGAAGTCGTTGTTGTCGGTGTCCGCCCACAACCCTGTTCCGCGGTTGTCGTGCACCCAGTTGCCGCGCACCTCGGCGCCGTTGACGTCCCAGAACTTGACGCCTCCGGTGCAGCCGCAGCCCTTTCGCCGCCGCTCCCAGTCACCGGTGTTGTTGCCCACGATCTCGTTGCCCTCGACCACCAGGTCGCTGATACGGCCGCCGGTCTTGTACGCGTTCATTCCGTACTGTCCGTTGCCGCGCAGGCAGCTGGCGCGGACCCGCTGGCGGGCACCGGCCATCAGCCCGGCACCGGAGTTGCGCTGGATCGTCGCGTGCTCGATCACCCAGCCGTCGGCCGAGTCGTGGTTGACCACGCCCTCGTTCTGCGGCGCGACGAAACCCTGCACGGTCAGATAGCGGATGGTGACGTTGCGGGCGGTACCGGCGAACGCGTACTGGTTCTTCTTCCGGCCGTCGAGCACCGCGCCCGGCGCACCGAGGTAGCGGTCCCCCTCCTTGGGGACGACCTGGGCATAGCGGTCCGGGGCGAGTCGGTGCGTGCCGGGTCGAAGCCAGAACGTGGTGTGCGGGGGGCTGCTCTTGGTCTTCGCCGCCAGGTCACCCACCACCGCGGGGTCGACCGTCACCGCGCCCGCCGGAGCCTTCGCGGGCCCGGCCGCGGGCTTGGCGCACACCCGGGCCACGGACGCGGAGGGTGCCCCGGACACGGCCGGCGCAGCGGTCGACGCCGGCCGGGCGTCCGGCTCGCCCTCACAGCCGGTCACCGCCAGCAGGGCCAGCGCCAGTGGTGCAGCCGCCCATGCCCGGTGCCGCCTCTTGATCCCCACGCGCCCCCCTAGCCGCGGAACCTGAGCACGGTGGTGAAACCCTCCGCGCCGTCGGCGAAGCCGGTGCCGACCAGCGTGGTGGCGGGTTCCTTGCGCCCGAACCCGGCGGAGTACCAGCCCAGCGGCGGGTCACTCTCGCCGCGGTGCGCCCGCCAGCTCAGCTTTCCGGGCAGGTCGAGCACCGCGGAGCGTCCCTCGCCGTCCCGGATCCAGGTGAGCACGGCCCGGTTCCCCACCAGGTCCGCGGCGATCGCCGGGCCGAGGTGGAACGCCAGCCGCACGGCCCGCCCCGGGCCGCGTACCTCGTCGACCACCTTCAGCTCCTGGCTCGCGGCCGTCAACTCCACCCGCCGGCGGTGCACGGAGCCCTGGTAACCGTCGTGCTCGGCACACCAACGCGCCACGCCCCCGTCGGACGGGTCCGCGACCAGGACGCGGCTGTGGGCATGCCGGGTCCACAGGAACGGGCCGCCGGAGACGGACTGGTCACCGCCGTCGAGTTGCAGGGTGTTGTGGCCGAGGGTCGACCGGAAGTACTGCCGCCACTCGGGCTGGCCGTGGTAGCAGTACGTTCCCGGGTCGGCGAGCACGTCGACCCCGTCGTGCCGGACCTCCACGGACAGCGCGTCCGCGTGGGCGTGCGCGGCGATGGACAGGAAGCCGTGCGGACCGCCGTCGCAGCGGCACCAGATCTCCTCCGGACCGCGCAGGATCGTCATGCCCGCGTCGGCGAAGTGAGCCGGTCGGCTTGCCGGGCGGGCCACGGACAGTTCGGTGGGCTTGATGAGCGCGGCGAGGAGCGGGGTGCGCACATCGGTCCCGGTCACCGCCGGCCACCAGGCGAGCCGGCCGAACACGGCGTCCCCGGTGGCCAGCAGCGAGGCCCAGCGGTCGGTGCCCGCGCCGTCGAGGACGAGACCGTGCCCGTCGTCCGCGTCGCCCTGGCGCGGCGGTCGCAGCCGGTTGTCCACGACCGCCGCGAGCGCGTCGGTCATCCGCAGCAGCACCAGCCGGATCGACGCCGGGACCGGCACGCCCGCGGCATCCGCCTCGGCCACCGCGGCCAGGCCGAGCTCCAGCACCAGCCCGTGGTACTCGGTGGCCAGTTCGCGGTTGAGGCCGGAGCCGAAGGTGTTGCCGCGCAGGTGCCGCTCGAGCAACCGCAGCGCGCCGGCCCGCCAGCGCGCCGAGGAGGGGAACCAGCCGAAGGCGCAGGCCGCGGCGAACTGCCCGGCGGCCTCGGCGATGACGTGGTTGTTCGCCGATGACCCCCGGCTGGGGAAGGCGGCCAGCCAGCGCTGGTGGTGCCAGATCTGGTTCAGCGCCACCGGGTTGCCCTCGAACAGCTCGGCCGCGCCCGGCCAGCCGTCGAGCAGCCGGCGGACCCACACCCAGGACAGGAGCCGGATACCCAGCTCGATGCCGCTGATCCAGTGCACGCCGCGCAGTGGTGGGTTGGCCGCCCACCACGACCGCAGGTGCTCGGCCACGCGCTCGGCGTACCGCTCGTTCCCGGTGACCGCATAGGCGGCGGCGAGCCGGGTGAGGTACTGGTGCCGGGACAGCTCCCAGATCTGCTTGATGTCCCCGACCGCGTCCTCGTTCCGGTACGGCACGTCGAAGGCGTAGCCCCAGGGAGCCCGGCGCCCGGTCTTCGGGTCGCACCACCAGTCCGGGTCGGTCAGGTCGTCGCGGACCACCCCGAAATACTCCGCGTGCCCGTACATCAGCCGGTCGGCCTCGGCGACGAGGCGTTTCACGGCGTCGGGAGGTAACGCGGTGACGGTCCCGGCGGGCAGTACCGCGGTGAACCGGGCGCCGGTCACGCTCGGGCAGTCGGGCCGCGCCGACCGCCACCGCCGCCTGCGCACCGCGTCGCCCACCCGGCCCGCGACCTCCTGCGGTCCCATCCGGGACAGCCGCCGCAGGTACCAGCCCGCGCTCATGGTCATCGCGCCCTCGCCAGCGTCACCGGGGCGCCGCTCGCCAGGCCGGCCTGCACGGCGAGGGTGGCCGCCGTGGTGGCGACCAGCGACTCCAGGGGCACCGGCATCGGCCCGCCGGTCCGCACGGCCTTGACGAACGCGGCCAGTTCGGCGTTCTGGCCCTTGTCGCGGGCCTTGGGCAGCCGTGAACTGACCCACCTCTTGTGGCCGTGGACCGTGGCACGGACGAAGTCGTCGAGCCGCAGTGCACGGCCGTCCGCGATCAGGTCGAGCGTCTCCTTCGGGAAGCCGGAGGGGCCGGAGGTGACGTAGCTGATGGTGGCGGTGGACCCGTCGGGGTAGCGCAGCACGACCTGGAGGTCCTCGTTGCCGGACGGGGCGGTGGCGTACACGGACACCGGGTCGGCGTCGAGCAGCCAGCTCGCCGTGTCGATGAAGTGCCCGCCCTCGCCCACGAACCTTGAACCCTCGGAGCCCTGTTGGAGGTACCAGCTGCCGTGGTCGAGGCGTCCCGCGTTGACCAGGTAGCGCAGGTTCGCCGGACCGGTCCGGGTGCCGAACCGCTTCCTGGCCTCCTGCAGCAGCGGCGCGAACCGGCGGTTGAAGCCGACCTGCAGCCGGTCGTTGCCGGACTCCTCCACCGCCGCGAGTACGCCGGCCAGTTCGTCCTCGGTGAGCGCGAGGGGCTTCTCCACGAACACGGTCTTGCCGGCCAGCAGTGCCCTGCGGGTCAGGTCGGCGTGCGAGCTGTGCCGGGTGACCACGAACACCGCGTCGATGGACTTGTCACCGAGCACGGCGTCGAGATCGGTGGTCGCCTCGGCGAAGCCGAACTTCCGCTGCGCGTTGGCCGCGGACAGCGCCGTCGTGGTGACGACGGTCGACAACTCGACACCGTCGCGCTGTGCCAGGTGCGGCAGCAGCATTGACGTCGCGTAGTTCCCCGCGCCGACGAACGCGAGCCGCACCGGGGACGTGGCGGCCCGGGCCGGACTCCGCTTCACGTTCACGGCGGGCACGGCCACTGCCGGGGCCTCCGCCTCCGCCCGCGGCGCCTGTCCGGGGTACCGGAACAGCACGGCCACGGCCTTCAGGTCGCCGTCCTTCAGGCTCTGGTACGTCTCGACGGCGTCATCGAAGTCGGCGACGTGGGAGATCAGTGGCTCCACGTCGACGCTGCCGCGGGCGAGGAGGTCGAGGAAGCACGCCAGGTTGCGGCGCTCGGTCCAGCGCACGTATCCGATCGGGTAGTCCCGGCCCTCGAGTTCGTACCCCGGGTCGTAGCGCCCAGGGCCGTAACTGCGGGAGAACCGGACGTCGAGCTCCTTCTCGTAGTACGCGTTCCAGGGCAGGTCCAGGCGGCACTTGCCGATGTCGACCACCCGGCCGCGGTCCCGGCTCAACTTGGCGGCCAGCTCGACGGGTTGGTTGCTGCCGCCGCCGGCGGCCAGGTACACCTGGTCCACGCCGTGGCCGCCGGTGAGCTCGGCGACGGCGGCCTCCACGGCCGCGGACGCGGGATCGCCGCAGGCCGCCGCGCCCAGGCGTTCGGCGAGCTCGCAGCGCACCGGGTCGGGGTCGGCCCCGACGACGCGGACCCCGGAAGCGGCGAGGAGCTGCACCACCAGCTGCCCGATCAGGCCGAGGCCGATGACGAGGGCCACTTCGCCGAGCTGCGGCTCACCCTGGCGGACGCCCTGCAGCGCGATCGACCCGACGGTGCCGAAGGCCGCGTGCCGCGGCGCCAGGCCGTCCGGCACCGGGGTGCAGAGGTTCTTCGGCACCCAGTTCAGCTCGGCGTGCAACGCGTGCTCGTTGCCGGCGCAGGCCACGAGGTCGCCGGCCTTCACATCGTCGATCCCGGCGCCGACCTGCTCGACCACCCCGCACAGCGAGTAGCCCAGCGGCGTGTAGGAGTCCAGCTTGCCCATCACCTTGCGGTAGGTGGCGGGCACCCCGTTGGTGGCGACGCTCTGCATGACCTTGGCCACCTGGTCCGGCCGGGAGCGGGCCTTGCCCAGCATCGACATGCCGGCCTCGGACACCTTCATGAGCTCGGTCCCGGTGGATATCAGCGAGAAGGCGCTGCGGACCAGCACACCTCCCGGCTTGCACCCCGGCACCGGCACGTCGAGCACCGCCAGCTCGCCGCTCTTGTAGTTCTGCACAACCTGTTTCACCCGAACTCCTCTGAATTCCTAAGCCGTCAACCGAGTGCTCTGGCCGGACCCAGAGGTCGCGTCGCGATACCAGTACTCGAGGGTCAGCACATGCCACAGATGCTTGGAGAAGTCCTGCTGCCCGGCGGCGTCCTCGGCGACCATCCGCGCCAGCGCGTCGCGGCGCAGGAACCCGGAGCGCACGAGTTCGCCGTCGTTGACCACCTCGCGCACCAGCGGTGCCAGTTCCCGGCTCATCCAGGCGCGCAGCGGGGCGCTGAACAGGCCCTTGGGCCGGTACACGATCTCCCGGGGCAGGATCGAGGTGGCCGCCTCCTTGAGGACGGCCTTGCCCTGCCGTCCGACGATCTTGCGTTCGCCGGGCACGGCGAACGCCGCCTCGACCACCTCGACGTCCACGTACGGCACCCGCACCTCGGTCGACGCGGCCATGCTGGAGCGGTCCGTGTACGTGAGGTTCAGGCCCGGCAGGAACATCCGGGTGTCGCCCAGGCACATGCGGTTGACGAAGTCGTCGAGGTCGTTGTCCTGGTAGATGTCCGCGTGCTCGGTCAGCACGTCCTCGACCGCGCGGGCCAGGTCCGGATCGACCAGGGCGAGCAGCTCGTCCTGGTCGTACATGGTGTAGCTGCGCCGGAACGCCGTCTCCTCCGGCAGATCCGCGAAGGAGAGGAACCGCTTCGCGAAGCGCACCGACCGGTACCCCCGGCGGGACGTGGCGACCGGCAGCCGGCCCACCGCCGCCGACAGGCCGCGCCGCAGGGGCCGCGGGACGCGTTGGTAGCGCAGGGCGAGCAGGTTGGCCAGGTGTTTGCGGTACCCGGCGAACAGTTCGTCGGCGCCCATCCCCGAGAGCATCACCTTGACCCCGGCCTCCCGGGCGGCCGAACAGATCAGGAACGTGTTGATCGCGGCGGGGTCGCCGATCGGCTCGTCCAGGTGGTACGTCATCTGCGGCAGCAGGTCGAGCACGTTCGGGGCGATCTCGATCTCGTGCAGGTCGACACCGAACCGCTCGGCCACCCGCCGGGCGTAGCGCAGGTCGTCCGGCATCGCCTCGAACCTGGCGTCCTCGGCGCGGAACCCGATCGTGTAGGCGGAGATCCCGGGTTGGTGGCGGGCCGCCAGCGCGGTCAGATAGCTGGAGTCGAGGCCGCCGGAGAGGAAGGTCGCCACGGGTACGTCGGAGAGCAGGTGGCGCCGCGTCGACTCCTCGACGACGGCGGCCAGGTCCGGCCGCTCGCCGGCCCGGGCCCGCTCCCGGCCCTCGGCGGCGACCTCCTTCAGGTCCCAGAACCGGCCGCGCTCCACCCGGCCGTCGGCCCGGCACCTGAGCCAGCTCCCCGGCGGCAGCTTCTCGGCTTCGCGGAACGCGCAGCGCGAGTCCGGCACCCAGTAGTAGAGCAGCGAGGCCACCAGCGCCGCGTGGTCCACCTCCAGCGACCCGCCGGTCGCGGCGGCGAGCGCCTTGAGCTCGGAGGCGAACACCAGACCCTCGCCGCGCCGGAGCAGGAACAGCGGCTTGATGCCCAGCTGGTCGCGGGCGAGCACCAGGTCACCGGTCCGCTCGTCGAAGACGCCGAACGCGAACATGCCGCGCAGCCGGGGCAGGCAGTCCGTGCCCCAGCGCCGCCAGGCCTCGAGGAGCACCTCGGTGTCGGAGGTACCGCGGAAGCGGACCCCGGCGGCCGCCAGTTCGGCACGCAGCTCGGGCGCGTTGTACAGCTCGCCGTTGTACGTCAGGGCGAGACCACCCGAGACCATCGGCTGGGCGCCGGTCCCGGACAGGTCGATGATGGCCAACCGGCGGTGCCCCAGGTGGACTTCACCGTCACCGGCGGAATGGCTGTACCGGCCCGCCCCGTCCGGGCCGCGGTGGGCGAGGGTGTCGGTGAGCCGGTCGGTCACGGCCTTCCCGTCCGGCCACCGGTACGTGCCTGCGATGCCACACATGTCCTACCGAGCCTCCTGGTTGTCGTCCGGGACCCGTGCGGCCCACATCGCCTGCCGTTCCGCCCGCCGCCGGCCCGTCCCGCTCTGCCGGTCCGACCGCTCGCTCCGGCCGCGCAGCGCGGTGTGCAGCCCGTCCCACAGCGTGCCGTCGGTCCGGTCACGCGGATCGGGGTCGATCAGCACCACACCGATCACCGGAATGCGCTGGTCCGCGAGCTGCCGCGCCACGGTGTGCAGCCATGCGGCGCTGCCGTGCCCGGCCCGCACGACGAGCACGGTCTGGGTGCCGAGGTACCGCAGGTCGGTCCACGCCGTGCCGGGCGCCACCGAGCCGACGCCGAGCCGGCGCTCCTGGGGCGACACGGCCGCGGCACGCTCGCCGCTGACCACCGTCGGGTCACCCGGCTTCGGGCGGCGGCCCGCCAACTGCGGGCCGGGCAGGCCGTCGACGACGACCACCGGCCCCTCCGGGGCCAGAGCTTGTGCGAGGTCCAGGGCGATCAGGCACGTGCCGCGCGCACAGCCCAGTTCCAGCAGCGACACCGGTTCCTCGGAGCCGCGCACGGTGCGGGCGAGGGTCGTGGTGACGCGTTCGCGTGCCACTCGGGTCCGTCGGCGCCGCCACCGCCCGCCCGACCGCGAGGACGCGCCGCGCAGCTCCGCGATGACCGAGGCGCCCAGGTTCGCCGCGATGTCCCGGCGTAGCACCGGGCGGTCCGCCACCACCGTGCCGACCGCGGCCAGCGCGAGCCCGAGGACGAGCCCCAGGACGAGCCCGATCGCGGCGTCGGTGGCAGCGGCCTTGGGCAGGGAGTGCCGCACCGCGCGCGGGGCGTCCACGACCTGCGTACCGGCGATGACCTTGGGCGTGCCGGTGCGCGCCTCCGCGGCGCGCTGGTCGAAGTCGGAGATGCGCGCGTTGAGCTCGGCCCGGCGGGCGAAGAGCGACTCGATGCCGGCCGACGCTTTCGGGTCGCTGCCCGACGGTCGGTCTCCGATCTCCTTGTTGACCTGGGCGAGCTCCTGCCGCATGCGGTCACGCTGGTCGAGCAGGGCCTTGGCGTCGGCCTTCGCGGCTTCCTGCATCCGCCTCACGTGGTCCGCGACGAACGCGTCGGCCAGCGCCCTGGCCCGAGCCACCGCTTCCGCGTCGCTGGCGCCGGTCACGTCGATCTGCAGCAGGTTGTTGGTCAGGCCGGTACCCCGGTAGTCCCGCATGAAGTCCGCCGGTGCCTCCGGGGACTTGAGGGAGTGCAGGGCCATGCCGGCGACCCGCGTGGTCTGCAGTAGCGCGACGTCGGTGCGGATCAGCGTTCCGGTGTCGTTCGGCTGGTCCTCCTCGTGCACGACCAGCACCTTGGTCACCGCGCTCGGCGGAGACGGCATCAGGACCGCCATCGCCGCGCCGACCAGGAGGCCGAGGAGCGCCATGACGCACCACAGGCGGCGGCGCCTGCGCACCGCCACGACCAGCGCCTGCAGGTCGAGGAGCGGAACGGCGGCCGACGACTCCGCAGTCGTGCTGGTCGTCACGCTGACCCTCCCGTCGCATGGCCGCGCACCGCGAGCGCCAGAGTGGCGTCGTCCGGAAGGTGGCCGGCAGGCCGCGTGGGGCGGGCCTGGACCATGCCGGCGACGACGACGCCGACGACCTCGTGCCTGCCGTCCGCGCACGCCTCGGCGATGCCGGCGAGCTCCTCCGCCGTCCAGCTGCCCGCGCTGAGGACCACCAGGGCGCCGGACTCGGTGTCGCGGTCCGGCACCGTGGGCCGGTCCACCGACACCTCCACCACCCGCAGCAGCGGACCGCTCTTGGCCTCGGCGACGAGCTGCCCCGCGGCCCGGCGGGCGACCTCGTCGCCGTCCGGTACGACGACCAACAGCCGCCGGGCGCCCGGCAGTCGTTCCCTCAGGCGGGCGCACACCCGCCGGTAGCGGAGCCGTCTGCCGGCCTCGTCGCCGGACTTCTGCGGGGCCGGTATGTCCCACCGCGTGTCGACCCCGAGGAATCGGCGGATCCGGGCTCGTGGGCCCCCGCCCTCCGGCCGGTGAGCGCGCCGTTCACCGGGCACGTCGACGGTGCCGAGGAGCGTCGAGCCCAGCGCCGCGGCGATCTCCGGTTCGGTGTGCAGCCGGCGGTTCATCCGTGCGGCGACGAGGTGGCCGACGACCGCGAGCAGGAAGAACAGCAGCGCCCCGGCGCCGACGAGCTGCGTCCTGGTCGGCGGCGCCTCGCCGGTCGGCCGGGCGGCCGGGCCCATGACGACCATGCCTGCCTTGTTGGTCGCCGGGTTGGCCTCGCCCAGCTTCTTCATGGCCTCCTCCAGCGACGTGCGCAGGTTCTCGAGCGCGGTGCGGGCCTGCACGCTCTCCACGGTCTGCCCCGGATCGGCCGCCTTGGCCAGATCGGTGATGCGGCGGTTGGTCTCCTCCACCTTCTGCCGCAGCGCCTGGGCTTCCGTACCCGCTCCGGCGTCGGTGCCGCCGCCCGCGATCTGCGCGGCGAATTCCACGAACTGCTGGGCCACCCGGTCGGAGAGCTGCTGCGCGCGCTCCGGGGTGCCGGCCGTACCCGAGATCGTGATGATGTTCCCGTCGGCTGCCTTGGCGCTCACGCGGTCCCGCAGCTCGGTGCCGCTGACGCCGGACCAGTGGAGAGCGGTGGCCGCGCGGTCGACCACCGCCGAACTGGTCGCGATGTCCACCTGGGTGAGCAGCTCGCGCTCCTCCCACTGGCCCGGCAGCAGTACCGATGCCGACGCCGTGTAACGCGGCGGGAACACCACCACCGAGGTGCCGTATCCGACGAGTGCGCCCACCACGGCGAGGACGGCGAGAAGCCGCCACCGCCGACGGAGTATCCGCCCGATCGTGACGAGGCGGATCGTGTCATCGCTCAACGGCGCTGCCTCTTCCTTGTGCGGACCGGGCCCGCCGACACCGGAGCGCGGTCACGGCACGCGGCGGCGTAGGCGGCGAGCAGCGACGCCTGCGAGTTGCGCCAGGACAGCTCCCCGCTGATCCGCTCCTGGCCGATCTCGCCCATCCGGGCCCGTTTCTCCGGGTCGTCCAGCAACAGCGCGATGAGCTTGGCGAATTGGGACTCGTCGTTGGCGGGGGCGTAGACGGCGGCGTCACCGGCGGAGACGCGCGCCTCCTTCAGGTCGAACGAGACGATCGGCCGGCCCATCGCCATGTACTCCAGGACCTTGTTCATCGTCGACACGTCGTTGAGCGGATTGCGCGGGTCGGGGGAAAGACACACGTCCGCGGTGGACAGGTGGCGTACCAGATCGGCGTCCGGGATGCGCCCGGTGAAGTGCACCTGCTCCGTGAGCCCGAGCCGCCCAGACAGCTCCACCATCGCGTCGAAGGCGTCGCCGGAGCCGACGAACACCGCGTGCCAGTCGGTCCGCCCGAGCTCGTCGCGCAGCTTCGCGAGGGCGCGCAGGGCGTAGTCGACGCCGTCCTGCGGGCCCATGACCCCGAGATAGCACAGCAGATGAGGCTTGCCGCGTTTCAACTCCGGTTCGGGCGGCACCGGTTGGAACCGCTCCGTCTGGGGCGCGCTGCGCACCACGAAGACGTCCTCCGGCCGCTTGCCGCCACGGCTCACCGCGACGTCGCGGTAGCTCTCGTTCGTGGCGAGTACGACGTCCGCGGCCCGGTAGGTACGCCGTTCCAGCGCGCACACGGCGCGGTAGAGCAGGTCCTCGCCGCGGTCGAAGCGGGACAGGTACAGCTCGGGCACCAGGTCGTGCTGGTCGAAGACGAACCGTGCGCCGCGCCGCTTCAGCCACCGGGCCGACAGGAACAGCAGGTCGGGCGGGTTGCAGGCGTGGACCACGTGGACGGGGCCGACCTTGCGGGCCAGCCGGGCCGTGTGCCACAGCGCCGTTCCGTACTCCTGCAGGTAGCCGGCCGGTCCTCCGGTGGCGGCGCGCAACGGGTAGCGGTGGATCCGCACCCCGTCGATCAACGCCTCCGGCTCCGTGTCGCGCTTCTCTCCCCGAGGGCAGATGACGTGGACCTCCCAGCCCGCGTCACGCAGCGTCGTGCACTCCTGCCACACCCGCCGGTCGAACGGCACCGACAGGTTCTCCACCAGGATCAGCGCGCGCCGCCCCGACCCGTCACGGCTGATCGCATTACCAAGCAAGGCCTATGTACCCCGGTTCGGCCCGGCGCGCCTCGGCGTCGGGAAGGCGGATGAGGTCGACGATCAGCGGGCCGTCGCCATGGGGCAGCGCCGACAGCACGGCCGGGTCCCTGGTCCCGACCAGACACACCTCGGCGTGCTCGAGCACCTCGTCGACGGAGTCCGCGAGCAGCTGCGCGAGGTGCGGCAGCCGGGTCTCGATGTACTCGCGGTTCGCGCCGATCAGCCGGGAAAGACTCACGTTGGCGTCGTGGATCCGCAGGTCGTACCCCTTGCCGAAGAGCCTCTCCGCCAGCTCGACGAGCGGGCTCTCGCGGAGGTCGTCGGTGCCGGGTTTGAAGGACAGCCCGAACAGGCCCACCCGGCGCTTGCCGGTGCGCTCGACCAGCTCCACCGCCCGCTGCAGATGGTCGGAGTTGGAGGGCAGCACGTGGGAGAGGATGGGCACCGAGACGTCGGCCCGCTGCGCCGCGTGGACCAGGCTGCGCAGGTCCTTGGGCAGGCAGGAGCCACCGAAGGCGAAGCCGGGCCGCAGGTAGGCGGGGCTGATGTTCAGCTTGCGGTCGGCCAGGAACACGTCCATCACCTGGTGCGAGTCCACCCCGAGGGCCTGGCACACCGCGCCCAGCTCGTTCGCGAAGCCGATCTTGAGGCCGTGGAAGGCGTTGTCCGCGTACTTGATCGCCTCGGCCGTCGGGACCGGCACCCTGAACACCTCGCCGGGCAAGCCGTCGTACAGCGCCGTCACCGCATCGCCGCTCGCCGGGTCGAGCTCGCCGATGACGGTCTTGGGCGGGGCGAAGAAGTCCCGCACGCTCGTGCCCTCGCGCAGGAACTCCGGGTTGACCGCGACCCCGAAGTCCACCCCGGCCGTGCCGCCGACGTTCTTCTCCAGGATCGGTACCAGCAGGTTCAGGCAGGTGCCCGGGAGCATGGTGCTGCGGAACACGACGGTGTGCCGCCCGCCCCGCTCGGCCAGCGCGGCGCCGATCTGCTCGGTGACCCGTTCCAAGTAGGTGGTGCACAGACTGCCGTTGGGCTCGGACGGGGTGCCCACGCAGACCAGCGACACGTCGCTGCCCGTGATCGCCTCGCGGACGTCGCCGGTGGCGCGGAGTGCTCCGGTCCGCACGACCTCGGCGACGAGCTCGCCGATCCGCTCCTCGACCACCGGGGCCTTGCCGTCGTTGACCAGGTCGACCTTCACCTGGTTCACGTCCACCCCGATGACCTCGTGTCCCATGCTGGCCAGGCACGCGGCCGACACACAGCCCACGTAGCCGAGCCCGAAAACGCTGATTCTCATGACCCGTTCCTCCCCCCAGGCAGGCCCTCGTGGCCTGCGGTCGGCACGTCGGCCGGACGACCCCCGCGCATCAGTAGGCCCCCTGGCCGTAGAGCACCGCACGCAGCGTCTTCCACAAGATCACTGTGTCCAGGGCGAGTGACCAGTCCTCCACGTACCGCAGGTCGAGGCGGACCGCCTCCTCCCACGGCAGGTCGCTGCGTCCGCTGATCTGCCACAGGCCGGTGAGCCCGGGCTTGACCAGCAGCCGCCGCCGGATGTCCGGGCCGTAGGCAGCGGACTCCTCCGGCAACGGAGGCCGCGGGCCGACGAGCGACATCGATCCGGTGAGTATGTTGAACAACTGCGGGAGCTCGTCGAGCGAATACCGGCGCAGCACTGATCCCACCCGGGTCACCCGCGGATCCCGGCGGAGCTTGAACAGCAGGCCGGCGCCCTCGTTGCGGTCGGCCAGCTCGGCACGTGCCGCGTGGGCCCCGGCGACCATGGTGCGGAACTTGAGAATGGTGAACTCCCGGCCGTCCTTGCCGACTCTGCGCTGGCGGTAGAACACCCCGCCGCGGCTGTCCGCCAGGACGAGCAGCCCGACGAGCACCATCAGCGGTGCGAACAGCACCAGCAGGACCGCCGCGCCCACCCGGTCGACGACCTCTTTGACGGCCCGGCGGCCCCCGGTGAAGGCCGGCATGCTGACCCGCAGCAGGGGGATCCCGAGCACCGCGTCGACGTGCAGCCGCGGGCCGGCCACCTCCATCAGTACGGGGGCCACGACCATTTCGGCGTCACTGCCTTCGAGGTTCCAGGCCAGCCGCTGCAGCCGGTCCGGTGACCAGTGCGGGTCCGGTGTGACCGCGACGACGCGGTAGCCGTCGCGGCAGACGTGTTGGGCCACGTCCGCCAGTTGTCCGACGACCGGCACTCCGTCCAGGTGGTCACCGTCGAGCCCGAGGCCCTCCGTCGTGCACACCCCGTCCACCCGCCAGCCGAGGTGCGGGAACTTGCGGGTCCGGGTGATCAGATCGCGCACGGTGGCCGGGCTCCCGGCAGCGAGCACCGGTCTCAGGCACCGTCCTTCCTTCCGCTGTTTGTGCAGCCAGAGGCGGAGCAGATACCGCGCGGTCATGGTGACGAGCGCGATCGCGGGGATCGCGACGAAGATCCAGAGCTTGATGTTGCGCGAGGTGAGGGCTATCCCGCCGAGCGCCAGGACGACGGTCGCCGCGAACAGCGAGCGTCCGAGTCTTCGGAATTCCTCGGCCCCCTGGCCGAGCACGGCCGGAGCCCACGCCCGGCCCACCGCAAGCGCCGCCAGCACCAGCAGCTCGGTGCCGAAGGCGAGAATTCCCCATTTCTCATGCCAGTTGGCCGCGTCCCGGGCCCCGAAGAAGTTGCCGATCGCCGCCACCACCGAGGCGGTGGCCACGGTATCGCTGGTGATCACGATACGGCGGTACTGCTGCTCCCAGTCGTTGGCGGACTGGCTGATCGCCCCATTCGCCAGGTGCTCGCGCGCCGACGGAATAGGGCCGACTAATCCCCCCTGCCGCACAGAACCCCCCAGGTCCCCAGTGGTACGACATGATCGCCTGACACTGTTCCTCCCCCCGGGAGGCCCCCGCCCCCCGCACGCTTCCTCCCCTCGGGAGGCGCCCCCCGCCCCCCGCGCCGCGCTGTTCCTCCCCTCGGGAGGCCCCGCCCCCGCGCATGACGTCCCGACAGTTCCAGCGCTGCTTGGACAACCCACCCTGACGGCATGTCCTGCCGGACTCTCGAGGTGCGCGGGAGCCCGTCGAGACCTCGGATGCTCCCCGCACCCAAGGCCCCTCTCGGGCGCCAAGAATTGATCACCCCCACGTCCGGCGCCGGGGACGCGACTGCTGGCTTTCCGTAGCGCCGGACCAATAGATCATTACTGGTCGCCTCGTGTCCGAACAGCTGAAGCACGGTCAATCTAGACCATCGGGGCCAGTGTGTAGAGGGGATGTGTGTAATTCGTGTTCAAGCGTTGACGTTGGGTTCGCAGATCGATGATCACCTACGGGTGCCTTCCGCGCGGGAGTCGTCGCTGAGCTGCAACGGGCCTGCCACGGCGCCCAGTTCGGCAACGGCTTGGCGCTGTTCGCGCACTGCGGCGTGCCGCTACGAGTGTCCGGGGCGGGCGGGGCGATCGCCCCGGACAGCGAGGAGCACGACTTGGTCGTGAGGGCCCGTAGCCGTGCTGCGGTTCGCGAGGGGCTGACCGGCCGGCAGGCCGTGCCTTGGTGGCGAGGACACCGCCGATGCCGGCGGCGAGGAGCCCGCACGCGCCGCACGGGCCGCCGGGGCGCGGGCTGTGCCGGGCCGTCGCGCGGGATGTCGTCGGCCCAGGCGGGCACCCGCGTCAGCGCGTCCTGGAGGTCGGTGCAGGCGGGCTGGTCACGCTGCCCGAAGCCCGGCGGTGCCCGCCTCTCGGCCTTCCGTCTGCGCGGCGCCCGGCCCGCCGCCCGCGGGAAGGGCGCCTGCTGAGCCGACACGACCGCGATACCGGTGTCTGCCAGCGTTCCGGTTCTCCGCGCCGTTCGCCGAACCCGCCCCTGTCCGTCCCCGCGTACCGGGGGACGGGATCAGGCGGTCGGGCTGCCCGCGACCCATTCGCTCCACGGCATGTTCCAGTCGCTGAGGCCGTTGTCCGGGGCCAGCATGGTCTTGTCCTGGGAGTTCTTGACGATCACGACGTCACCGATCATCGAGTTGTCGAAGAACCACGCGGCGGGCTTGTTGCCGTCGCCGCCGCCCCTGACGTCCTTCAGGCCCACGCAGCCGTGGCTGGTGTTGACCTTGCCGAAGACCGAGTCGGCACCCCAGTAGTTGCCGTGGATGAAGGTGCCCGAGTCCGTCAGGCGCATGGCGTGCGGTACCGCCTTGATGTCGTACGCGGGCTTGCCGTCCTTCTGCGTGAGGCCGACGCTCGCACCGTTCATATGGATCTGCCGGAACTTCTCGGAAATGACCATCTGACCGTTGTACGTCGGGTGCTCGGGGCTGCCGGACGAGATCGGGATGGTCTTGATCGTCTTGCCGTCCCGCACGACGGTCATCTGCTTGGTCTTGGCGTCGACCGTGCTGATCTGGCTCCGGCCGATCTTGAACGTGACCGTCTTCTGGATGCCGTGGCGGCTGAGCGTGACCGTGACCGTGGAGCCGGGCTTCCAGTAGTTCTCGGGGCGGAAGTCCAGGCGGTGGTCGTTGAACCAGTGGCCGACGACCCGCTGGCCGCTGCTGGAGCTGACCTGGATCTCCGACTCCACGGCGGCCTTGTCGATGACCGCCCTGTCGAAGCTGACCGTCACCGGCATGCCCACGCCGACGGTCGAGCCGTCCTCGGGGGAGAGGTGCCCGATGAAGTCGTTGGCCGGGGCGACCGTGGTGATCGTGGCGTTCGCGGTGGCGGGGCGGCCCTTGGCGTCCGTGGCCTCTGCGGCGATCTGATATTTGGTGGCCCGCTCCAGCCGGCTGTTCGGCTTCCAGGAGGTGCCGTCCGTCGACAGGGTGCCCGGGATCTCGGCACCGGTCGCGACGGCGGTCATGGTCACCTTGGTGAGCTGACCGTTGCTGACGGTGACATTGACCGGACCGTTGATCCCGACGTTGTAGGCGCCTGGCCCGGGCGTGATCTTTATTTGGGCGTCGGAAGCGTCCTGGGTGGTGCCCGCCTGACTGACCGGCGCCTGCGGTTTCGGGGGGTTCCCGGCATCGTTTCCGCTGGTGGCAGCGCTGCTGGTACCGCCAAGGGCCGTGACGGCGAGTACGCCGCCAAGTACGCCGGCCGTGGCCACCAGTCCGGTGCGTCGTTTACTTAGCGTGATCAAACGTCTCTCCCATGTCGCTGGTCTTGGCGTCCCTGCGAGCTGATCGCCGAAGGAGTACAACCAGCTTTGAAACCACTTATAGGCCCGCATCTATCCGGAAATGGGCAAATTGTGGCGAAGGCCACGCGTTATGAATCGGCTGTCACGGCTACCAGGGCTCGGGCCCGTGCCCCGGCACCACGCCTTGAGATCATGAACGACCCTGGCGGTCCAGGACGTGCCGCTGCGCGGCTCCCGGGACGGCTTCACCGCCTACGGTCCCGTCGTCGACGGGGACCTGGTGACCGGGGAGCCCTGGGCCGCTCTCGAAGCGGCGGCGGGCGGCGACGTCGACCTGGTCTGCGGGTTCACCCATGAGGAAGACCGGGGCCAGGGCTCAGTCCCCGCCGAAGGAGTGGACCTGGGGCTGGCTGCCGAGGCGATCGGCCTCGGCGACCACGCGGCGGAGGCCTATTGCTGCGACCGGGATGGTTCACCGTGATCGGAAGGCGGCTCGCGGGACCAGCGCACGCGAAACGGCTGGTATTACTGGGGCATGCAGGAAGAGATTGCACGCTCCGCGATCGACACGTTCATCTCCGCGTTTAACGCCTCGGACGACAGCTATGTGACTGCCCTGCTCTCCCAGGCTCTGACCTCAGACGTGGTCTTCTGGGGGCCATTGGGTCGCAGCGAAGGAATCGCGGCGGTCGAGCGGTTCGTGCTGGACATCCGGCGCCACCCGGCGGGGACCGGCACGATGGTGCGCTGCTCGGCGGTGGACATGCCGGACGAGTGGGCCCGGTACCAGTGGGTCTTCACCACGCCGGATGGAGGTCCCCGCCTGGCGGGAACGGACGTCGTCCATCTGCGGCGGAGCCTCATCGACCAGGTCATCGTCTTTGCAGGGGAGATCGAACCGTCCGCCTCCTGAGTCATCCTTCTGTCGCTGTCCTCCTCCTGAACTTGCCCCCTTCGGCGCTCGGGGACTGCGGTTCGCGGTTGGTCAGGCTGCGGTGTTGAGGGGGCGTCCGCCCCAGCGGACGCCCTTCTCGCTACGGACGCGGGCACGTTCCCTGCGTTGGGCAGTGAGTACGTCGGGGTGGCGGGCGTTGGTATTGCGCCAGCGTAGGTAGCGGTGCAGTGCCTGGGTTTGCGCGGGGTGGCTGAGGTGGTGGGAGTTGGCCAGGGTGAACTGCCGCAGCGGGCCGAAGTGGGCCTCGATCGGGTTGGCCCAGGAGGCGTAGGTCGGGGTGAAGCACAGTTCGACCTTGTTCTTCTTCGCCCAGCGGCGGATGTCTGCGCCGGTGTGGGCGGAGAGGTTGTCCAGGATGATGTAGATCGGGGCGCCGTCGGGTCGGGCGGCGCGGATCGACTTCAGCGCGGCCAGGGTGTTGGCGGTGCCCTTGCGACGTCGGTTGACACCCCACAGGCGGTCGTCGCCCACGGAGTAGCAGCCGTGGAAGTAGGTGACGCCGTGAGTGCGGCGGTAGGTCGCCGGCAGCCGGTTTGGCTTGCCCTGTTTCGCCCAGCAGGAGCCCGCGGTGGGCCGGATCCCCAGGGGCCCGAACTCGTCGAAGGCGAAGACCCGGTCCGGGAAGCGGTCCAGCACCTGCTCAATCCGGTCGAGCTTGGCGTCGCGATCAGGGTCGGGCGACTCCTTCCAGGTCTTGGTGCGCTGGAAGGTGATGCCGCGGCGCCGGAGCAGGCACCGTAAGGCTTCACGGCCGATGCGGATGACACGTCCGTGCGCTTTCCGCAGGTAGGCGGCGAGTTTTCGGATCGACCAGCGGGTGATGGGCTGGCCGAGCCTGGTGGGGCGAGTGGTGGCCGTCCGGATGACGAAGTCCTCGTCCTCACGACTGAGTAGGCGGGGACGGCCTCCCGCCCACTGAGGGTCCAGGCAGGCCAGGCCGATCTCGTTGAAGCGGTGGATCACATCGCGCACGGTGTCCTCGTCGGCCTGGACCAGCTGGGCGGTCACCGGCACCCGGTTCCCGCCCGCCGAGGCGAGCAGCATCATCGCGCGCCGGTAACGCACCGAACTCGTGCTGCCCCTGCGCATGATCTGCTGCAGCTTCTGCCCCTCCTGGTCGGTCAGTCTGCGTACACGGACAGGCTCGGCCACCGGGCCTCCAGCGATCGGATCGGACATCGCCACACATCCAACCGCCACGACCGCCAACCCGGTGAACCTATGCGGTCACAGCACTATCGGCACAGTCACCCCGGGCTCACCGACACGGACCTGTTCACGCTGATGCTGTCCGACGCGCTTGTCCGAATGCCGACCACCCGGGTCGCCCGGGCCCATGCGGGCGCAGGAGGCCACACCTGGCTGTACGACTTCACCTGGCAAGGCCCCACCCTGGGGGCCGCCCACGGCATCGACGTCCCGTTCGTCTTCGGTGATGCCACCAGCCGTTTCGCTGGACCGACAGACCACCAGACTCTGGAACCTCCCACCCACCGACACCGCCTACCCGCTGGAAGCATCCCGACTGATCTGGTATCGGTGATCGGGGACCGAGCCGCATCCGAACAGCACCGGGACCGCCCCCACTGGAAGGTCGTGTCATGTTTGCAGTGATCTACCGATGGCGTGTGCACGAAGGCAAGGAACAGCAGTTCGCGGCCGGTTGGCACCGTGTGACACAGGCGATGCACCAGCACTGCGGCAGCTACGGATCACGTCTGCACCAGGCCGATGACGGCACCTGGGTGGCGTACGCACGGTGGCCGGATGCCGCCACGCGCGAGGGGTGCCCAGACGTCGACCCCGAAGGCGAAGCCATGATGAGCGAGGCGATCGCTGAGCACCTCCCCACCGTTCGATGTCATGTGGTGGACGACCTTCTCGCGGAACCCCACGACTGATTCCGGCCGATCCGGTCCGCGGGTTCCTCGGCGGCTACGACGTCTACGCGAACGCCAGCTACGACGTGCCCGTCGCTGAAGCAGTTCATCGCGGTGGCATCAGCCGACCAGCAGTACGAGCTTCCCGCGCACGTGACCGTCCTCGCTGACGCGGTGCGCCTCGGCGATCTCGGCGAGCGGGAAGGTCCGCGCGACCGCGAGTGAGAAGCGCTTGTCCTCGATCAGCTCGCCGATCCCGGCGAGCGCGTGGAGGGCGCGGCCGGTGTCCCCCCGGCTGAACGCCACCCCGTGTTCCTGCGCGCCACTGAAGTCGGCGACCGTCACGACGTGCTCCGGGCCGCCCGTGAGTTCGACGAGCTCGGGCAGCACACCGCTCCCGGCGACGTCGAGTGCGAGGTCGACGCCGTCGGGCACGAGGGAGCGAACCCGCTCGACGAGGCCCTCTCCGTAGGCGACGGGCGTGGCCCCGAGTGAGCGAAGGTACGCGTGGTTTGCCGGACTCGCGGTACCGATCACGCGCGCGCCGCGCACCCCGGCGAGCTGTACCGCGGCACTGCCGACGCTCCCGGAGGCACCGTTGACGAGCAGCGTGCTGCCGCTTGCGACGCCCAGCTGGTCGAGCGCGCGCGTGGCCGTCTCGATGGCGGCCGGCAGCGCGGCGGCGCCGGCGAAGTCGAGCGACGGCGGGATCGGTGCGTAGGAGGACAGCACCGCCAGCTCGGCCTGGGCCGTCGCTTCGGCGGAGAAGCCGAACACGCGATCACCGACGGCCACGTCCGTAACGCCCTCGCCGAGCTCATCGACGATGCCCGCCGCCTCGTGGCCGAGGGTCTGCGGGAGCTCCTCGTCCATCAGGCCCTTGCGCTTCTTCCAGTCGCTCGGGTTGACGCCGGCCGCGCGAACGGCGATCCGGACCTGGCGGGGACCCGGATGCGGATCGGGGAGATCCACGATCTCGAGTACCTCTGGGCCCCCGAACCGGTTGAAACGGACGGCCTTCATCTTTCGCTCCGATCTCGACTCAGGGTGTTGCACGTGCCGCGCGTTCGACAGTGTGCCTGGGCGCTGCGACCACCGTACGCAACCCCTCAGGGGGTGGGTCGGCGGACGCCGGTGGGGTGCCCCACTGTCCGGCGCCGTCTGAGACCGGGGACGCGCCGACCAGCAGGGCGTAGAGCCCCGGAAGGCCGACCACGGCTGGGCTTTCCTCAACTGATGGTGTAGATAAGCCAGTTGTTGCGTCTTCCAGACCGCAACAGGTGGTGATCGCGTGACTCCTCAGTCGTTCTTCCTGCGATCGCCGACCCCCCTCATGCACAGCGAAAGGCACATGAATGGCGAACAACCGCAGGATGCGCTACGGCGGACGGATGCTGGCGCTCTCAGCGGCTGCCCTGGGCATGGTCGCGGCGATGGCCGGTCCGGCCTCGGCCGACGACCAGCCGACCCGAGCGCAGCTCATAGCCGACTGCGACTCGGGTCAAGGGAAGTGCACGTTCAACGACCCCACGTTGGGTCAGGCGTATCTCGGAAGCTTCCACCGGGTCTCCGACTCGCTCTACAACTGCAGCACTTCGTCCGCCACCCAGTCGATGACCTGGTCCGACACGGTCGGTTCCACGGACTCGGCGGGCGTCTCCGTGACCGCGGGCGGCAAGATAGCGGGCATCATCGACCTCAGCGTGACCGCGACCTACAGCCACACCTGGTCGAGCACCCACTCGGAGACCAGCTCCGTCAACATGACGGTGAAGCCGGGTGAGGTCGGCTGGATCTCCCGTGCGCAGGTGATGCAGACCGTCTCCGGCACCTGGCAGACCCATTACGACGACCGGAAGTGGGGCCACTACTTCTGGTTCGTCCCCGACGTCGTCACGGGGCCTGCCCCGAACGGGACGGACGGCCGGAGCAACGCGGTGGTCGTCAAGTCCAGGAAGATGACCGCCGAGGAAAAGCGGTCCTGTGCCAGCCGCTCCGGTAAGGCCAGGACGCTCGTCGTCCGAGGCTGATCCACCGACCGCGCGCCTGGCTGCCTCGCGGGGGCCCGCCCCCGTGAGGCACGCCACGGCCGGCTGCTCATGGGATGTCAAGCGCCGGATGGGAGGGGACTTCGGCCCACGTCAGCCGAGCCCGACCAGTTCGGCGATCGTCCCGCCGAGCACCCTGTCGCGTACCTCTCCCCGGCTGGTGACCCGCTCCACCATCGCCCGGGCGAGGACCGGGTCGCCGTACGGCGCGTCCGAGCCGAACAGGGTCCGTTCCGGGATCTCCTCGATGGCCAGTCGGACCGCGAAGACGACGGTGGCCGTGGACAGTTCCAGGTACATGCTCGGGGTGTCCCTCACCAGCTCGACCGCCTGCATCCAGTTCAGCCCTCCGAGCTGGCTGACCACCAGCGGAACCGTCGGATACCGGTGGGCGAGCGCCGACATCTTCATCAGATCGTCCGCCGTGGTCGGAGCGAACCCGTGCACGACCACGGGCAGCCCACCGTGATCCGCCGCCGCCTGGAGCACTGGTTCGATCACCTCCGCCCGTCCCGGCGGCGGTGTCAGCTCGCCGATTCCGCGCAGCCCGCGCCCGACGACCTCACGTTCCACGGTCGCGGCGGCCTGCTCCGGGTCCAGGTCCAGCGGCACGGACAGGAAGCCGATGAACCGCCGCGGCTGTGCGGCGAGCGCGGCGTCCAGCTCTTTCCACGCTCTGCGATACCCCTCGATGTCGCCGGCGCGACCCCCGACGGCCTCGTCGAGGACCGCCATCTCCCGGCGCAGCGAGGCAAGGTCACCGGCCCGCTCCGGGTGCGGGCGGGTTGCGAACAGCACGGCGCGGTCCACCCCGGCCTCGTCCAGCAGCTCGACATGTGCCTCGACGGGGTCGTGGACGTGGCTGTGCGCATCGATGATCAATGACTCACTCCTTGTCTGGCGATCGGCCCGGAATGCGGCCGGCCAGTGCACTGTTGCTCCCTGACACCGTGGGAAGGTCAAGCCGAAGGGAGCCGGTCGGTGCTGATCGGGGAGCTGTCGCGTCGTACCGGAGTCAGTGAGCGCCTGTTGCGCTACTACGAGCGGACGGAGCTGATCAGCTCCGGGCGCCGCGCCAACGGCTATCGCGAGTACGACGACCAGACGGTGGAGACGGTGCGGCGCATTCGCGCTCTGCTGGCCGCCGGCCTGCCCACCCGCATCATCCGCCAGGTCCTGCCCTGCACCTTCGACGAGGCGACGGTGCGCCCCTGTCCCGGCGTCCTCGCCGGCCTCCGCGGCCAGTTGGACGTCCTCGACCAGCGTTCCGCCGACCTGGACACCGCGCGCCGCCTCCTGCGACTGATGATCGCCGCCACCGAGAACGCGACAAGCTGAGCCTGGTGGGGGCTTCGGTGGCTCGTCGCCAGGGTGTCGCGGGGGGCGGCGGGTGTCTGACGTTCGATGACGGCAGGGTCAGCCACCGGATGTGGCCGCCGGGGCAGGGGTGTACTGGGTCAGGAGGAGAGCGATGTCGTCCGTCCGGTTCGCGGCACGGGTGGCGCCGCCCAGGACGGTGTCGGCCAGGTCGTCCAGGGACTGGGCGGCGGCATGGCCCAGTTGGGTGCGCAGGTGGTCGATGCCGACGCTGATGTCGGCGTCGCGGGACTCGACCAGGCCGTCGGTGTAGAGGGCGAGGACGCATCCGGGTGACAGGGGCACCTGGGACGGCGGGTACTCGGAGGTGGGGTCGATGCCCAGGAGCGGACCGCCGGGCACCTCCAGGATCTCGGTGGCGCTGCCGCACCGGTGCAGCAGGGGCGGGCAGTGGCCGGCACGGACCAGGTCGGCGACGGCGGCATCGGTGTTGATCTGGACGTAGCAGCAGCTGGCGAGCTGGTCCGGGTCGAGGTCGAGGAGCAGCCGGTTGAGGCTGGTCATCACCTCGGCGGGCTGTTGGCCCGCGGCTGCGAAGGCCCGGACGGCACTGCGCAGCTGGCCCATGGTGGCCGCGGCGGCGGGGTTGTGGCCCTCGACGTCCCCGACGACGAGGACGATGCCCTGGGCGGTGGGGATCGCGTCGTACCAGTCGCCGCCGATGTCCATCCACGCGGTGGCGGGCAGGTAGCGGCCGGCGATCCGTACACCGGGCACGGTCGGCAGCTGGTGGGGGAGCAGCGCGTTCTGCAGCCCCCGGGCAAGGGCGTTCTCGTGGTCGTAGAGCCGGGCCCGTTCCAGTGCCTGGGCGATCAGTCCGCTGAGCGCGGTCAGCAGGCTGCGCTCCTCGGCGGGGAAGGAGTGCGGCTCGTCGAAGCCGAGCACGCAGACTCCCGCCGGCCGGTTGGAGGCGATCAGCGGCAGGAACACCAGGGAACGGGAGGCGGTCTCCAGCTCGGGGTAGGCCCTCGAAAGCTCCTGGGGGGTCGCCAGGAACAGCGGGACGCCGCCGGCCAGGGCCCCGCTCACCGGGCTCCACACCCGCTGCAGCGTCGTGCCCTCGAACCGGTCCAGGAACCCGTGGCGGTAGCCGCGCTGCAGCAGCAGATGCAGGCGCCGCTCGCGTATCGCGTAGATGGCCATGCGGTGTCCGCCGAAGGCGGGCAGCAGTTGGTCTGCGACCACGCGGCAGACGTCGCGTGCCGTGACCGCCTCGGTCAGCGCGCTGCTCAACTCCAGGACGCGGTACAGCGCGCCCGGCCGCGTCGGGGCGGGCGGCTCGCGTCCCGGGGCGGGCATGGTCACGGCGGCGGCTTCCGCCCCGGACTCAGGACAGGCGGGAGGGGGGCTCGCGGCCGGGGTCACCCATCCGGTCATGCCCCGGGCATCGGGACGCAGGCAGAACGCCAGCCATCCTTCCGGGCCGCGGGCCAGGAAGGAAACGGGCTGCTGGGAGATCCGGGCCGCGCGGAAGCGGTCCTCGAAGCCCGGATCGGCCAGGAACGGCATCACCTCGTAGGGGTGCCGGCCCACGAGATCGCCACGGCGCACGTGGACCAACCGCACCAGGCGGTGGTTGGCGTAGGAGATCCGCCCGTCCCGGTCGAGCGCGAAGAACCCGTCTCCGAGCTGCTCCAGCGCCGCGACGGCGGCCATCCCGGTCCCCAGGTCCAGGACTCCGCCCACCAGATGCGTCCGTGACGCTGCCGGCTCGTCGGCCGTGCCGGCCAGCCGGCCCCACAGTTCGACGGTGTGCAGCCCGCCCCCGGGCTCCGGAACGCGCACGCAGTGAGCCAGCACCCGGCCCTCCTTCAGCGCGGCGCGGGCGGCGGCCCGGAACGCGGCACGGTCGGCCGGATGCACCCGGGCCGCCAGCGTGACCGCCCGGCCGTCGTACTCCTGTGGGGTCAGTCCGAAGACGGCGCACGTCGTGGCGTCCGCCTCCAGGGTTCCCCCGGCCACGTCCCAGTCGAACAGGCCCACACGCACTGCCGGGGCGGCCGGAACCACCACCTCCACCGGTGCCTTTCCCCCCGCACGCGTGGGGTCGGTGCCGTGGACGCGCAGTCGCGCCACCGAGGTGCCGAGACGGGCGGCGACGGTGCGCAGATGCCGCCGCTGCGCCTTGGACAGCCCCTGCCCGCCGGGCCGGGCCGCCCACACCACGGCCAGCGCCCCCAAGATCTCCCGACCGGCCGCCACCGGCACGGAGGCCGAGCCGAAGGGATAGGGCACGGCCACGGCGAGCTGGGGGAAGCGCCGCATGGTCGCCTCCGCGTCGGCCAGATGCACCATCCGTCCGGCGCGATACGCCTCGGCCACCGGAATGGCGCTGCCGACCGGAATACGCCGCCAGCCACCGAGCAACGAGGGCGGCATCCCCGCCGCCGCGGCAAGCACCAGTGTTCTGCCGTCGTCCGAGGCCAGGAACACGCTGCCGGCATGCGCCCCGGTCACCTCGACCGCCCGCAGCACCCCGTCGACCAGCGCGTCGTCACACTCCGCCGCCCCTTCGGCGCCCGCAGCGCCGAAAGGCAGGGCATCCGACCTGGCACCGGTGGACGTCATACCGACTCCGATCACCGACCCGGGGTGCGGCCGTTACCGGACCTGTCCATTCTCGTACGGCCGGCATCGGGGTGAAACCTGCGGCCCGTGGCAGAGGGGACGGGTACGACTCGGTGACGGGCTGGTGCGTCACAGTTGAGCAAAGCGCGTCCCTGGAGGTGGTATGTGATATTGCACATGCCACATGATGCCTCCATGACAAGACTGAGATCCCTGTTATCGGTCGTCGCCGCCATCGGCGGAGTCTGCGCCGGTCTGACGCCCGCTTCCGCCTCCGTGACCGCGCCGGGGGGCACCGGTCAGGCGAAGCTCGTCTGGCGTTCCTGCAACGACGCCACCACTCCCGCGCTGCAGTGCGCCCTGCTCGAAGTGCCGCTGGACTACTCGCACCCGAACGGCACCAAGATCAAGATCAAGGTGAACCGGCTCCCGGCCACCGCGCCCGAGAGCCAACGGCAGGGGCCCATCCTCCTGAACCCCGGCGGTCCCGGTGACTCCGGCCTGTGGATGCCCGCCTACATCTCCGGAAAGATCCCCCAGCACGTCGCCTCGGCCTACGACTGGATCGGCTTCGATCCGCGCGGCACCAACGCCAGCGAACCCCACGTCACGTGCGACGCACACTACTTCGACGCCGAGCGGCCGGACTACCAGGTCGGCCAGGGCACGTCGCAGGCATGGCTGGAGAAGTCCGCGGGGTACGCCGCCGACTGCGCCGCGAAGTGGAGCTGGTTCCTGCCGCACATGACCACCGTCGACAATGCGCGCGACATGGACAGCATCCGGCGGGCGCTCGGCGTCCAGAAGATCAACTTCTACGGCGGCTCGTGGGGCACCTCGCTGGGCTCGACGTACGGCCAGCTCTTCCCTTCCCACGTGCGCCGGATGGTGCTGGACAGCATCGTCGGCCCCACCATCAGCTGGTACGACCACAACATCCTGCAGGACAAGGAGCACCAGCGCCGGTTCGACGCCTTCGCGGCATGGACCGCCAAGGCCGACTCCGTCTACCACCTGGGCACTGACACCGCCACCGTGGAGCAGAAGTACTACCAGGTCGAGGCCGCGTTGCGGACCACCCCGGTGCCCGCCGCCCCGGCCCCCGGCAGGATCGGCCCCGCGGAGTTCGAAGACACCTTCTACGGCGGCGGCTACAACTTCCTGCGCTGGCCGCAGATGGCGACCGCGCTGTCGGCCTACCTCACCAGGAACGACACCCGCCCCCTGCAGACCGCCTACAACCGCTACGCGGCCCCGGGTGCCGACGACGGCACCTTTCCGGCGTACAACGCGGTCCAGTGCACCGAGAACGACTGGCCGCGCGACTGGGAGTTCTGGAAGAGGGACCAGGCCGAGGTCAACGCCGGAGCGCCCTTCTACACCTACAACAACATGTGGTACAACGCCGCCTGCATGTTCTGGCCCTACCAGGGCAACCCGGCCGGACGACTGAAGGTCACCGGCAAGGGCCTGCCGCCCGTCCTGCTCTTCCAGGCCACGGAGGACGCCGCCACCCCCTACCCGGGTGCCCTCGCCATGCACAAGGCACTACCCGGATCCAAACTCGTCGTCCAGAACGGCGGCAGCTTCCACGAGATCCTCTTCCACGGCAACGCCTGCCTGGACGACACCTTCACCGCCTACCTGCGAGACGGCCGCCTCCCCACCGGCAAGGGCGTCATCGCCAAGACCTGCGCACCCGAACCCGACCCCACCCCGGTCTACGTGACGCCACCCCCCACCGCCACGAAACCCGTGCCCGCCCTCCCGCCCACGGACCCCCAAGCCGTCCACGGCATCAGGTAACGCGGCGCGCAGAAGTGGCGTGGGGGGGGGGGGGGGGGCGCCCCCCCCCCCCCCCCCCCCCCCGGCGGCCGGGGCCCCCCCCCCCCCCCCCGGGCGGCCCCCCCCCCCGCCCCACCGCCCCCGCGCCGCGCGCCCCGG
>NZ_JBSFKD010000004.1:169184-261139 GCF_053598395.1 Streptomyces sp. NPDC001135
GGTATGTGGGACACGTTTCACCTCATCCGGTTCATCTGTCAGGTGTCGCACCCCCGGGCCGCCCCCCTGGTCGTCGGATGAACCGGCCCCGCAGGGTGAGCGGCAGCCGCCGACCACGGACCACGCGGCCGGAGCCGGCACGCCGGCAGGGGCCCGCCCGCTCGTCGACCTGCTCAACAGGCGTGCGTCGTTGGCCCGTTGGGGCATCGCGGAAGAACCGGCGGACCGTCGGCTCAACCGGCACCGGCCTGCCGTGAAGGTCAACCTCCGTTGTCATGGACCCGCGTCAGGTACGGCTTCGTGCGATCGAATAGCCTGATGAGCAGGAGGGGCCGGGGATGGCGATGACCGTGGTGTTGAGCTCGGGAGATCTGGTGCTGCGTCCCTGGGAGGCCTGTGATGCCACCGCCCTGGCGGCGCTGGCCGATGACGAGGAACTGCGTCGCTGGACGTCACATCGGGTGGCCGACCAGGAGGACGCGGCGCGCTGGATCGCCGCACAGGGAGTGGGCTGGGAGACCCGGGAGCGGCTCAGCTTCGCGGTGCTCGCGCACGGGCGGGTGGCGGGTCACATCGTGCTCAGACGGCCGGGTGGCGCGGGCACCGTGGCCGGGATCGGCTACTGGACCGGTGCTCCCGCGCGTGGCCTCGGCCTCGCCTCCCGGGCGGTCGAGATGGTGACGGCCTGGGCCTTCGACACCGATGAGGGGGAAGGTCTGGCCCGCCTGGAACTGACCCACAACGTCGGCAATCCGGCCTCATGCCGGGTCGCCGAGAAGACGGGATATGCCCTTGAGGCTGTCCTCCCACCTCGCCCGCCGCATCCGTTGGAAGGGCATCTGCACGTGCGCGAGCGCGGGGCCATTCCGTCGCTCTCGTCCGCATGAGGTGTCGCAACCCTGCACGCTCTTCAAGATCACCGGCCTGCCTTGCGCCGCACCGTCTGCGACCGACGCCCCTGTCCGCAGCCCCGCACGTAACCGGAGGCCGAGCTCTGGGCCCCTGTCCCGGCTGCGGACAAGCCGTACGGCTGCACGCCCCGGGCCCGCGCCCACTTGGTTGATCAGTGAATGACAAGGTCGGTTCCGTGCCCCGGGCCGCCTGGGCTCAGTCCGGCGCGTCCATCAGGGCGGTGACATAGGCGTCCAGCCGCTCCTCCACGGCTCGCGTCGTCAGTTCGGTCCTCCCTGCCTCCCGCCAGCCTGCGCCACCAACTGCACTTCCTCTGAGCACGCCAGCCCGTCCCGCACCCGCCAGTACAGCCGCTCCCTCGTGGTCGCGGCCAGCGTTCCACCGGCCTCCTCATACGCCTCAGCGAACCGCAGACCCCACACCGGGCCGTGCAGCAACGCGAGATTGGTGGAGCAGTGCGCCACATCGAGATCCGCCGGGCCCCAGGAAGCCGCCGCCCAGTCGACGACGCCGGTGATCCGGGCACCTGCCGGCCTTGGGGGCCGCACGTCGAACAACACGTTGCCGGGGTGGAAGTCCCGGTGCAGGAATCGCCCTTCACAGGACGGCGCGGGCTGGCGGATCACGTCGATCGCCGCGGCCCACGCCGCCGCGTCGGCGCCCCTCGGAGTCACGACCGTGTCGGCGGTCGTCAGCGCCACATAGTCCCGGGGCCGCTCGGCGGGTCGCAACGCGTGGATCGCCACGAGTTGACGGGCCAGCAGAGGAACGCGCGCCTCCAACCCCTCATCGTCGAGGACGGCCCGGCCCGCCAGATGTGTCATGAGGAGCGACGGATACGCGCAATGCGCGGCGGTCGGATCGACCGCGACCAGTCCAGGAGCCGGCACGCCGGTCCCCGCGAGCAGGGTCAGGGCGCCTGCCTCCCTGTTCAGCCGGTCCTCGGCGCACTCCACGGAGAACGGGTCGACGAAACTCCGCAGCACCAGGTGACGGGTGTCTCCGTCCCGCGTTCCCATGGTCAGCCTCCGCACTTCGGCAGTGATACCGCCGTGCAGTGCCTCGACTCTGACGACCCGTTCGCCGGCCTCCAGGTGCCGGCTCACCCAAGCCAGCGTCAGCGGTCGGACGCTCGCTGCCTCATCACGATGGGTCACCGTGCCACCTCACCATCCGGACGGTGGCACACGCGAAGGCTTTACTGGGGGCGGAGCCTGCTCGGCTCGCGTGGTCAAAAGGGGATTCAGCGGCTTGCGTCAGGTCATGTGATCGCAGGTTGGCGGCGGGATCTATGCTCCCTGCATGTCTCCGAATGACGCTGGTGGAAGCGCGATCGCCGCACTGTTCCACGACGCGACCGGCGAGTCCCTGGGGTTGGCGCTTCCGGCGGGTGAAGTGGTGGTGGATCGGGAGGAAACCCCATGGTTCTGGTTCGGCGCCACCGCTCCGGAGACCGGACTCGTGGAACGGCTCCGCGCGGCGCATCCCCGGACCGGGCTGTGGCCGGTGCTCCTTGGCGATGATCCGTTCCGTGTCGCTGCTGACCTGCACCCGGATCTGAGCGGGCACCTCGGTGGGCCCGTGGACAAGGCCACAACCGCCGAGGACCTGGACGCCTGGGCCGTCGCGGAATGGGCCGAGATCATCGCGGACAACGAGGCCGACGAAGACTGGGAACCCGAGGAACGGGTTTCGGCTCTGGCCCCGGCGGGGGCATCCTGGCCGGGCCTGGCTCCTGCCGGAGCGCCGCTCGCGGACCCGACAGCCGTAGCGGACGCGAACCTTGCGCACATGCTCGCGAACGATTGGCTGGGGGAGCCGCGCTTGGCACTGGTTCCCTGCCGCTCGAGCAGTGAAGCGCTGCTCAGGCTGGGATGGACACCGTCGGATGTCAGTGACATCACTCCGTTCGCCGCGATGGCGCGGGGCTGGGAGGACCGCTTCGGCGCCAGAGTGATCGCGCTCAAGCCGTCCACGCTCTATATGAGCGTGAGTGCTCCGCCGGCGACCATGGAGCATGCGCTGCATGTGGCTGCCGAACACCTGGTGGTCTGTCCGGACGCCGTGTTCCAGTGCAGCGAGTCCTTCCAGGACCATGCCGAATCCCTGGTCGGCGAGACCCATTGGGGGTTTTGGTGGGACTGACCTGATCAGACGTCCTGTGCGGAGGTGCGCAACTCTGAGCTCGCACAGCGGGTCAGTGGCACCCTGGAGGAGGATCTGAGGGTGTTCGGCTGCCCCGAGCAGGTTGCGGCCGGGCCGGCAGAGCCGCCCCCCATGTCGCCGAGGTATCCGCGCGAGCACCGACGGAGAGGAGAGCCGCTCATGACCACACCCCCCACGCTGCAAGCGGTGCGGACCACCCCCGAGGGCCTTCTGTGGGAGCCCAGCGAACGCTGGGTGCGCGGCCGTAAGGGCGAGGTCACGGTCGTCGACAGCCGGCACCCTGTACTGGTCTGGGAGCCGGGCGTCCCCGTTCCGCTGTACGCGTTCCCCCGCGCGGAGGTGCGCGAGGAACTGCTGCGCCCCGCGAAGAACCCGCCGACGGACCGGCACACCGGCTCGCGGATCTTCTACGACCTCGACATCGACGGTGAGCTGCTGGAGAACGCCGCCTGGACCTTCCCGTCCGCCGACCTGGCCGGCCACATCGCCTTCGAGTGGTTCCGGCGGGTGGGACGGGGCCTGGACCACTGGTACGAGGAGGAGGAAGAGATCTTCATCCATCCCCGCGACCCGCACAAGAGGGTGGACGCCATCCCCAGCAGCCGGCACGTCCAGGTCTCGGTCGACGGCACGGTCGTCGCCGACACCCACCGCCCTGTCCTGCTTTTCGAGACCGGCCTGCCCACGCGCTACTACGTTCCACGCGAGGACGTCCGCCTCGGCCTGCTCGAACCCACCGGCCACCACACCGGCTGCCCCTACAAGGGCACCGCCGAGTACTGGTCGTGGCGCGGTGCGGCCGACGTGCCACCCCACCTCGTGTGGAGCTACCCGGACCCGCTGCCCGCGGTCGGGCCGATCAGGGGGCTGCTCGCCTTCTCCAACGAGGCGGTCGACATCACCGTCGACGGCGAGCGCATGGAGCGTCCCGTCACCCACGAGGTGACGGTCAGCTTGGTGCCGCCGACACGGTGACGTACGGGTCGCTGGCCGGGTAGTCGACGGAGGTGCCGCCGTGGCCCGTGTCGCCCGTGTCGCCCGCGTCGTCCGAGCCGTCGTCGCCGGAGGCCGCGAAGAAGCCGAGGCCCTGGGCGGCGCCGGCCTCGAAGACCGCGTCGACCGCGTTGATGCCGGCGGTGGTGCGGGCGCTCTCGGCGGCATGCCAGCTGACCGAGGTGGCCGGGATGCCGCTGTCGGCGATGGCCTGGCAGGTGTCGGCCTCGCCCGCGTCGGAGTTGGGGCCCTCCAGCATCGGCCGTACCGCGCGCGGCCATCCGGAGCCTGGAGCGGTACAGCTCCTGTCGATGCCGAGCGGGATGTGGGGGCGTCCCGGCCGGGGCCGCCGCCCGTCCTCCGGCGGTTGCCGGACCAGTCCCCTCGCGAGCGGTTCGGCCGCGTGCCGCGAAACGGCGGCCGCACTGAGCCCCGTCTCCCCGATGATCGCGGTGCGGGCCGGCGGCCCCGGTGCGGGACGGCCCGCAGCACGGCGGCCGCGCCGTCGAGCCGGCCGGGGACAGGACGCGGACCAGGCGTCGCGATGAGCACTGGCGGCATCGGTGATCCTCTGTCCGGAGTCGGCCGTCACGCCCCGATGCTGACAAGCACCGCAGACCCGGTCAATGGACCAGCGTTACGGGGGCATGACGGTTCTGCGAAGCGTGCGCCCGGCCCCACGGGAGGGGGTCGGCCGAGCCCGGCGATCACCGTGTCCGGGTGGGGGAGGGGCACCGGCCGTAGTGCTCGGTGATACCCCGTCCGGTGGGGGAGGGGAGCCGGCCGCGCAGTGCTCGGTGGTGCCTCGGCAGCGGCCCGGCTCCCGGACATGCGCCGGCTGTCCGTGTCCGCGATGCAAGACCCGTCCGGGAACTTCTTGACCGGTGGGCGGACCTCTGCTGAACTCCGGTCCCATGAACCCGCGCGTGGACCTCACTCGGCGGCGCCACATCGATCTGGCGCACGTCTCCAGCGCGTTCTGTTGTCGCTGAAGCGGCACGTCGTCATGCGGCGCCGCGCTGTGCGGCCGTCGTAGCCGTCTCCTGAACGACACTTTCAACCGGCTCTTTGTCCACGTCCCCATGACGCGACGTGTCAGTGGTCCGGCCGGAGCCGTACCCGCCTCCTGGTGGCCTGATCCGCATCAGGTGCGCTGAGCGCGGCCGTTCCGTCCCTCTGGTACGGCGACCCGACCACCACCGCATCCGTGGTGGACCGTCGCACGAGTCGCCCCCTCACTCTCGACCCTTCGCCTCTCCGCACCCTGTGGTGCGCCCCGCCTCCCCGAGAAGGACCTCCGTATGCCCCCGTCCCTCCGCAAGCTGACCGGCCGCATCGGCGCGGTCGTCGAGGGCGTCGACCTCACGGCGCCGCCCGACCCCTCCACGGTGACGGCACTCCGCCACGCCCTCGACGAACACAAGGCCATCGTCTTCGACCAGGTGAACCTGGACAACGCGGGTCAGGAGCGCGTGGCCGCGTGGTTCGGCGAACTCACCACCGCCCACCCGAACGTGCCGGCCGCCGACGGCACGACGAACGTCCTCGCCGTCGACAGCGAGACGTCCAAGGCCGACGAGTGGCACACGGACGTCACCTTCGTGGTCAACCCGCCGCAGCTCACCACCCTCCGGTCCCTCGTGATCCCGCCGTACGGCGGCGAGACACTCGTCGCGAACGCGGCCGCGGCCTACCGCGACCTGCCCGAACCGCTGCGCGTCCTCGCGGACTCGCTGCGCGTCGTGCACACCAACCAGTACGACTACGCCCGCCCCTCGGCCACGACGGCACAGCGTCAGGAGTACGACCGGATCTTCGTCTCGACGCCCTACGAGGCCGAGCACCCGGTCGTACGGGTGCATCCGCTCACGGGTGAACGCGGCCTGTTCATCGGCGGGTTCGCCCAGCGCGTCGTCGGCCTGCCGAGCAGCGACTCGACCGATCTGCTGCGCGTCCTGCAGTCGTACGTGACGCGCCCGGAGAACATCCTGCGCTGGGCCTGGAAGCCCGGCCAGCTACTGATCTTCGACAACCGGATCACCCAGCACTACGGAGTGGACAACTACGACGACCACCCGCGGCGCCTCAACCGGGTGACGGTCGCCGGAGAGGTGCCGGTCGGCGTCGACGGCCGCCGCAGCCGGCAACTCGTGGGCGACGCCTCGCACTACACCGGGGTCCTGGAGGCGGTCGCATGACCGGGATCCGCCTCACGGCGCCGGCCGTCACCAAGACCTCCGCCGCCGGCACCGAGCCGGCGAGCGTGCGGGAACGTGAGGTCTTCCAGCCACGCGATGCCCGCCACCGGACACCGTTCAGCACGCTCCGCGACCGCCTCCGCTGGCCGCTGGGGATCTATACGACACCGGTCGTGATCCTGGTCGCCTGGGAGGCGCTCGCCAGGGCCGGCGTGCTGGCGAAGACCTACGCTCCGGCGCCGACCTCCATCGTGAAGTCCGCCGCCGATCTGTGGCAGCAGGGCGTACTCGGCCCGGACCTGGCCATCTCGCTGCAACGGGCCGGGATCGGCCTCCTGATCGGTCTGACCGTGGGCATCGCCACCGGGGTGCTCGGCGGTCTGCTGCGCAGCGGCGAGTATCTGTTCAATGGACTCGTGCAGGTCCTCAACACGATCCCGCTGCTGGCGGTGCTGCCGCTGATGATCGTGTGGTTCGGCATCGACGAGCTCACCAAGGTGCTGCTGATCTCGTTCGGCGCCGGGGTCCCGATGTATCTCAACCTGTTCGCCGCGATCAGGGGCATCGACCAGCGTCTGATCGAGATGGCGCGCACGACGGGCGCGGGTACCTGGCGCCTGGTCACGCGGGTACTGGTCCCGGGAGCCCTGCCGGGTTTCCTGGTCGGGCTCCGGTTCTCCCTCGCGTACAGCGTGCTGGGCCTCGTCGCCGCCGAAACGGTCAACGCCGACAAGGGACTCGGCTTCCTCATCACCCAGGGGCAGACGTATCTGCAGACCAACCAGGTCTTCGTGGGGCTGGTGATCTACTCGCTCCTCGGTCTGCTCGCCGACCAGTTCGTCCGGATTCTCGAGCGGGTGCTGCTGCGGTGGCGTCCCAGTTATGAGGCGTCATGAGCAGCGCAGTAGCGACCGAGCTTCGCCGGCGGACCGGGGTCGTCGTCGAGCAGGTGGTCCGTCGGTTCGGCGACCGGGTGGTGCTCGACCACCTCGACCTCACCATCGGCGACGAGGAGTTGGTGATCCTGCTCGGCCCCTCGGGCTGCGGCAAGAGCACCCTGCTGCGCCTGCTCGCCGGACTGGACCGGCCCGACGGGGGGCGGGTGGAGGTCCCGGTGAAGCGAGCGGTCGTGTTCCAGGCCGACCGGCTGCTGCCGTGGCAGCGGGTACTGCGCAACGTGACGCTCGGCCTGTACGGGACCGACGCGGAACAGCGGGCCCGCGACGTGCTCGCCGAGGTCGGACTCGCGGGCCGCGAGAGGGCATGGCCCAAGGAGCTCTCCGGCGGGGAGGCCCAGCGGGTGTCCCTCGCGCGGGCACTGGTCTCGGAGCCCGAACTCGTGCTGCTCGACGAGCCGTTCGCGGCCCTCGACGCGATCACCCGGCTGCGCATGCACGACCTCGTACGGGCGCTGCGGACCAGGCACCACGCCGCGATGCTGCTCGTCACCCACGACGTCGACGAGGCGATCGCCCTGGCGGACCGCATCGTCGTCATGAGCGACGGCCGCATCGGAACCTCGCGCGAGGTCCGCCTCTCCGCCGCGGACCGGGAATCGAGCGTCGCACGCGAGGAACTCCGCGCACGGCTGCTGGAAGACCTCGGCCTCGCCGGCCAGCACTGACCTCCCCGAACACCCTCACCCCAGCACAGAAAGCACGACAACCATGCGAAAGAGAACCACCAGACTCATCGGCGCCATCGGCTCGCTCGCCCTCGCGGGCGCCCTCGTCGCCTGCGGATCGTCGTCTTCGAACAGCGCCGCGCCGCTGAGCAACGCCGGTGAGGCGAGCGACGCCAAGCACCCCGAGTGGAGCAAGTACACCTTCACCGTCGGCGACAACGGCGGTGACGGCAGCCAGGAGCTGGCGAAGATCACCGGCGTGTTCGACAACGCGCCGTACAAGGTGAAGTTCGCCCGGTTCACCTACGGCCCGCCGCTCGTGCAGGCCGCGGCCTCGGGCGACATCGACCTCGGCAGCGTCGGCGACGTGCCACCGATCACCGGCGCCGCGAAGGAGTACGGCTTCAAGGTCGTCGCCGTCAACCGCTCGCTCACGCCCGACCAGGCGGTGGAGAACATCATCGTGCCGAAGGGCTCGAAGCTGAGGACGGCCGCCGACCTCAGAGGCAAGAAGATCGCTGTTCCGCAGGGCAGTTCGGCTCACGGCCTGGCCCTGAACGCGCTGCGCAGCGTCGGCCTCACCCCCAAGGATGTGAAGCTGACGTTCCTCGACCCGGCGGCCGGTGCGACGGCGTTCAACTCCGGCAAGGTGGACGCCTGGTCGATCTGGAACCCCCAGTCCGCGATCGCGGTCAAGAACGGTGCGCGGGTCCTGGTGAAGGGTCTCCCGCCGATCGACCAGACGAGCAGCTACTACGTCGCGACCGACAAGTCGCTGAAGGACAAGACCAGGCGTGCGGCTCTCACGGACGTCCTGAAGAGGCTCTCGCGGGAGTTCGCCTGGGCCGTCAAGAACCCCGACCAGTACGCGCAGGCGCTCTCGAAGGAGCAGGGCATCCCGCTGGCCGACGCCAAGGCGTCCCTGGCCGCCTACTCGAACCGGGTGACCCCGGTGGAGCAGTCGGACATCGAGCTGGAGCAGAAGCTCGCCGACGCCTTCCTGGAGGCGGGGCAGATCACCAAGAAGGTCGACGTCAAGTCGATCACCAACAACCTCCTGCCGGCCGGCTACGACAGCTCCAAGCTGAAGGTCACCTCATGAGCACGAGACGGCGTCGGCTCCATCTCAACGCCTTCCTCATGGAGGCGGGCCACCACGAGGCAGCGTGGCGGCTCCCGCACAGCAATCCCCGGGCGGACTTCGACCTGCGGCACTGGATCGAGCTGGCGCGGCTGGCCGAGAGCGCCAAGTTCGACTCGCTGTTCCTCGCGGACGGCCCGGCCCTCATCGGCACCGGCGAGTTCCGGCCGCCGGGCCAGCTCGAACCGCTGACCCTGCTGACCGCGCTGTCCCAGGCGACCAGCAGGATCGGCCTCATCGCGACCGTGTCGTCGACCTACAACGAGCCGTACAACCTCGCTCGTCGGCTCGCGTCCGTCGACCATGTCAGCGGGGGCCGGGCGGGCTGGAACATCGTCACCTCGGCAGGGGCCGACGAGGCCGCCAACTTCGGCCTGGACGACCGCCCCGGCCACGCCGAACGCTACGCCCGCGCCGACGAGTTCCTGAAGGTCGCCAAGTCGCTGTGGGACAGCTGGGAGTCCGAGGCCGTCATCGCGGACAGGACCACGGGACGCTACGCCGACCCCGCGCGTCTGCACCGCCTCGACCACCGGGGCCGGTACTTCAAGGTGGCCGGCCCGCTCAATGTCGAGCGTCCCCCGCAGGGCTACCCGCTGCTCGTCCAGGCCGGTTCCTCCGAGGACGGCAAGGACTTCGCGGCCCGCCACGCGGAGGCGATCTTCACAGCGCACACGACGTATGAGCGCGCGGCCGCCTTCTACGCCGACATCAAGGCGCGGACCAGGGCCGCGGGGCGCGACCCGGACGGTGTGATCGTTCTGCCGGGCATCGTCCCGTACATCGGGTCGACGGAGGCGGAAGCCCGTGCGCTGGCACGGCGGTTCGACGACCTGCGTATCCCGGGGTACGGCCTGCGCCAGCTGGCCGCGGTCTTCGAAACCGAACCGTCGGTCTTCGAACTGGACGGGCCGCTACCGGACTTCGTCCTGGCGCGGCCGAAGCTGGAAGGTTCACAGAGCCGTGCCGACCTGATCACCGAGCTCGCAGTGCGGGAGAGACTGACGGTGCGGCAGGTCATCTCCCGGCTCGGCGGCGGACGCGGTCACTTCGAGTTCATCGGCACACCCGAGCAGGTCGCGGACACGATCATCGCCTGGTTCGAGGGCGGTGCCGCGGACGGGTTCAACATCATGGCGCCCGCCCTGCCGTCGGGCCTCGCGACCTTCGTCGAGCAGGTGCTGCCGATCCTGCGCGGCAAGGGGCTGTTCCGCGAGGAGTACGAGGGCACGACCCTGCGTGAGCACTACGGGCTCCCGGTCCCGGCGAACCAGTTCCATGGCTGAGCCGGCCCGGCGACGACGATTCCGGGAAGGCCGGCAGGGGTGGGGCGGCCCCCGGAAGGCCGGTTCACCGGTTCGGTGACGACCGCGTCCGTGTTCGACGGTATCCGCCGGACATGACCGACGCCGAGTGGGGCGGGCCGGGACGACCGCGCCGAGCACGGGCGTCATCGAGTCGCAGTCGGGCAATTCGGGCAGGGCGGGCACCGGCGGCCGGCCGGACGGCGGCTGCTTGAGAATACATACGGTCGACTGTACTCTCTTCGGTATGGAGCAACCCGTATTCACCGAGGCAACCGACCCGTTCTGCCTGGACCGGGCGGATGCCACGGCATTGCTGAGTGGGGCCCCGTGGGGCAGGTACGGCGTGATCGGAGACAGCCTTTCGGCGGGAACCGGCGATCCCACCCCGGGCTACCAGGACCTGGGCTGGTCGGACCGGGTTGCCGGTGTCCTGCGGGCTGTCCGGCCGGATCTGGAGTACCTCAACGTCTCCGAGACCGGGGCGACAACCGCCCAGACGCTCGAGAACCAGGCGGCCCGCATGGCTGAGTTCTCCCCGGACCTGCTCCACGTGCCGTGCGGGGCCAACGACATCGTGCGGCGCAGGCCGGACTTCGGCGAGATCGAGCGAACCCTTCGGCGGATGTACGACCTGGCGAAGGGCACCGGCGCGTTGCTGACCACTTTCACGCTCGGCAGGGCGTATGTCGTCCCGGCCTTCCCCGACTGGCCGGAGCGGATCACCGCGGTCAACGAGATCGTGCGCGGGCTGGCTTCCGCATACGACGCCGTCGTGGTGGACATGTGGGATCACCCGGTCAACGACCGCGGCAACCTGCTCAGCGAGGATCGCATCCACTTCTCGGCCTCGGGCCAGGCCGTCATGGCGGCCGAGGTGGTCAAGAGGCTGGCCGGTTCCCTGGGGCGCACCCCACCGGCGCGATCCGGGCGCCGGTCCTGACCGCCGCCCGGCGAAACGCGCCAGCCGATCTTCCCGGGTCCTGGCATTGCCGGACCCCGACGAACAAAGAGGTCTTCTCCCGTGGCAAGTAGTCAGCAGGCAGTCGGTCGGCCAGCGATGGCCGCGAAAGCCGACGCCATTCCGTGGACGACGATGTCGATTGTCCTGGCCGCCCTGTTCATGGCGGTCCTTGACTCGTTCATCGTCGTGGTCGCCGACCCCTCGATCGTGGCGGACCTGCATGCCTCCGACAGCGACGTCCAGTGGGTTCTGGCGGGTTATCAGCTGAGTTACGCGGTCTTCATCATCACCGCCACCCGCCTGGCCGACCTGTACGGCCGCAAGCGGATCTTCCTTCTCGGGGTGGCTCTGTTCACCCTGTCGTCAGTCGCTTGTGCGCTGTCACCGAACGCGGGCAGCCTGATCGCCGCGCGGGTCATCCAGGGGCTGGGGGCCGCCCTGATGGTTCCCCAGGTGTTCGCGTTCGTCACGGTCCTGGTGCCGGCGGCGCGGCGGCACAGCGTCTACGGCGCGGTCGGCATTGTCATGGGCATGGCTACCATCGGCGGGCAGGTCGTCGGCGGACTGCTGATCGGCGCCAACCTGTTCGCCTCCGGCTGGCGCATGGTGTTCTGGGTGAACGTGCCGATCGGAATCGCGCTGTTCCTGCTCGCTGTGCGATACGTGCCGAAGACGGGCCGAGCCGCCACCCGCAAGCTGGACATGCCCGGGGTCCTGGTGCTCAGCGCGGCCCTGTTCCTCCTGGTGCTCCCGCTGATCCAGGGGCAGGAGGCAGGATGGCCCTGGTGGGTCTGGGCCTGCTTCGCGGGCAGCGCGGTCGGGTTCGGCCTCTTCGTCGCGATCGAGCGGGGCCTGGAACGGCGGGGCGGGGATCCGCTGGTCCCGCTGACGCTGTTCAGGCAGCGCTCCTTCTCGCTCGGGATCATTCTCGTCCTCGCCCTGTACGCGCTGATCTACTCGTACTACCTGGCCCTGTCGGTGACGATGCAGCAAGGCCTCGACATGTCAGCGCTCGGCGCGGGCCTGGTCCAGGCGCCGGCAGCCACGGCATTCTTCGTGTTCAGCATGGTGGCGAGCCGGATCATCCCGAGATACGGGCGACGTGTCCTCGAGGTCGGGGCGATCACACTGGCGATCGGCTACCTGGCGACCGGCCTCTTGCTGGTGTCCGGCCCGCGGATCACTCCGCTGCTCGTGATCCCCACCCTCGTTCTGCAGAGCGTCGGTGGCGGACTGGTCATCACGCCGGCGCTCAACACGGTGCTGAGCCGCGTCAAGCCGGAGTCGGCCGGTGTCGCGTCAGGGGTCTTGTCCACCACCCAGCAGGTGGGCGGGGCGCTGGGCGTTGCCGCTGTCGGAGCGGTCTTCTTCAGCTCGTTCCATCCCGCGGCGGTCGGCAGGGTCGCCGCCGCCGGCCACGCCTTCGCCGTCGCGTCCTTCGCGGTGCTGGTCTTCGCCGTCATCGCGGGCATCGTCGTCTTCCTTCTGCCGAAGCGGCCGGCGACCCAGGCCTGAGTGCGAGGGCCACGACGTCGGAAGACTCCAGTCATGGGACCTTGGGGGACCTTGGGGCCGGCGTCGTTGTCACTGGCAGGTGTCGCGCTCGGTGCGGGCGGCTCGCTGTTCGGGCAGTACCTCGTGTCACGAGCGAGCACTCGGCAGCTGGAGGTGCAGGAGTCAGCCGCGCACCGGGCGGAGACCAAGAACGCGCCAGTCGACCAGCTCGTCGATGATCTGTGGCCGGCGCATGCGCGGACCGACTTGGCGGCCAGGAGCGAGCCGCTGCGAGGTGCTGCCCATCGCTGTGCGGCCCGCCTCGCGGAGGCGGCCGGGGGCGGGATCTGTGACGCGGCCCCCGCTCCTGAGGCCCGGGCACTCGGGTGCGGGGTCCGAGGCCTACCCGGTTCGGGTGGCCGGCCCGGGGCGTCCGACCCGTGCGGGACCGCCCGTCCTGGGCGGGGCGGTGGCCCTGGTGCTCATTGCCTGCCTTCGGCCAGCACCGCGGCGAGGAGACCCGGGAAGCGGGCATCGAGATCGGCGCGACGCAGAGCCATCAGCCGGGCCTTCCCGACCCGCCGGGTCCGGGTGATTCCCGCTTCGCGCAGGATCCGCCAATGGTTGGACAGCGTCGACCTGGGCACGTCCACGCCGGCCGGGCTGCACGCGCACTCACCGTCGTCGGCCATCCGGCGGACCAGTGCCAACCGCACCGGATCGCCCAGCGCATGGAGCACCGCGGCCAGGTCCGCATCCGCGTGGTCGGGCTGTCCCACCGGCACTCCTCGTCTTCGTCCACGTGACACCGCTAGTATGCAGATCACTTCCTCGTTTCGGGAAAGTCGAAATGATCTAGGAGATGGCCGTGACCGTGCTCGCCACCCTCGCCCGTGTCTACGTCGACAACCTGGACGTGGCCCTGCCGACCTTCGTCGCACTCACCGGAGAGCAGCCGCGGCTGAGGTTCACCTACCGCGATCTGGAACTCGCGAGCATCGGCGGCTATCTGCTTCTGGCAGGGTCGCAGGAAGCCCTCGCTCCCTACCGAGGCACGCACGCCACCGCGATCGTCGAGTCCATCGACCGGGTCCTGCGCATGACCGAGCAGCACGGCGGAAAGGTCATCGACGGTCCCAACGAGGTGCCCACCGGCCGGAATCTGACCGTACGGCACCCAGGTGGCGCGACCATCGAGTACGTCCAGTTCCACGCACGGCCGAAATGAGCGATGAGGTTTCTCTGCGGCGGGAACGTGCCATGAGCGGCTCATCCCTCACGATACGCCGGTTCGCGGTCCCGCGAAGAGAGGGTGCGTCACAGTCAGGCCCGGCTATTTGCCCGTTCGACCATTGCGAATTCAACCCTTCAGCGTGCCTGCTCAGGTTGGGCCTCACCTCCCCGAGATGCCGTTGAGCAGACGGTCCCCTAGCGTGGTCACCAACAGTGCGTCCAGGGTGTTCCTCTCCCCTTCCACGGGGTTCGGCCTTTCCGTGGGGTTCGGCGGACCGTCCCGTCATCACGAATTACCACACCCAGGAGACATCATGGCCACGGCCTCCAGCCGCCCTGTCTCGGTATACCTCCTCGCCGGCATCAGAATTCTCAACGGAGCCGCCGGTCTGCTGGCACCGGAGTTGCTCATCCGACGGTTCGATCCCGACCGCGATCCACCGAGCCCGGCAGCGGTCTACGCCTTTCGCCTCTTCGGTATCCGCACGGTCCTGCTGGGCCTCGATCTGCTGACCCACAGCGGCGAACGGCTGCGGGACGACCTGCGCGAGGCCATCCTGATCCACGGCAGTGACACCGCGACGGCGGCCACGGTCGGCTTGCACGGGCACGCCCCGCCCCGCACCGCCGTACTGACCACCCTCATCTCGGCCGTCAACACCGCCCTGTCCGTCAGCGCCACTGCCTCGCTCGCCAACTCCGCGAAGGACAAGCCGGCATGACGACCGCGTCCGGGGCCGCTCCCCCCACCGAGACGGGCTTCGACTACGTCGTCGTCGGCGCCGGCGCGGGTGGTGGTCCGCTCGCGGCCAACCTCGCCGCCGCCGGCATGCGGACCCTGCTGCTGGACGCCGGCGGTGCCGAGGACAACGACAGCTACCTCGTGCCCGCGTTCCACGCCGACGCCTCCGAGGACCCCGTGCAGTGCTGGAACTACTACGTACGGCACTACGCCGACGAGCAGCAGCAACGGCGCGACGGCAAGTTCGTACCGGGCAAGGGCGTCCTCTACCCGCGCGCCGGGACGATCGGCGGGTGCACCGCGCACCATGCTCTGATCACCGTCTATCCGTACAACCGCGACTGGGACGCCATCGCGGCGGAGACCGGCGACGCCACCTGGCACAGCACGGCCATGCGCCGGTACTTCGAGCGGCTGGAGCGCTGCTCCTACCTGCCGAAACCCAAGCGTCCGCCCCACAACCCGCTCCTGGCCGCGGTGCTCCGGAACCTGCCCGTCGTGGCCGACCGGTACCGCAACGACGCCCGCCACGGGTTCGACGGCTGGCTTCCCACCGCCCTGGCCGATCCCCGACTCGCCGTGCAGGACGAAGAGTTGCTCAAGGTCATCCTCTCCGCCGCGGAGGACACGCTCGCCGGCTTCCTCGACCGGCCGCTGTCCCCCCTCGAGGGGTTCGGCTCCTTTGTCGACCCCAACGACTGGCGGGTGCAGACCGAGGCGCTGCAAGGGCTGTGGCAGATCCCCGTGTCCACGGCCGGCGGCCGCCGCAGCGCCGTACGCGAACGCGTCCGGGCCGTACAGCGCGGTCACCCGGACCACCTGGTGGTCCGCACCCACGCGCTGGCCGCCCGGATCGTGCTGGACGAGGGAAACGCGGTGACCGGCGTCGACTACCTGGACGAGGCGCACGCCTACCGGGCCGATCCCGGCACCCGGCCGGACTCCGGACCGGCAGTGCTGCGCCGGGTCCTCGCCTCCCGTGAGGTGATCCTGGCCGCCGGCGCCTTCAACACGCCCCAGCTGCTGATGCTTTCGGGAATCGGACCGCCCGAGGAACTGGGGCGCCATGGCATCCCCGTGCGCGTCGGCCTGCACGGGGTGGGCGCACACCTCCAGGACCGGTACGAAGTCGGCGTGGTCAGCCAGATGCACCGCGAGTTCCCACTCATCAAGGAGTGCGACTTCCACGCCCCGAAGCCGGGGACCGAACCGGACCGCTGCTACCGGGCGTGGCAGCAGGGCAAGGGCCTCTACACCACGAACGGCGCGGTCGTGGGCATCACCCGCAAGTCCCGCCCGGACCTGGATGCCCCCGACCTGTTCATCTTCGGCGGACCCTTCGACTTCCGCGGGTACCGCCCCGGCTACTCCCTCGACCTGACCCACCACAAGGACCGCTTCACCTGGGCCATTCTCAAGAGCCGTACCCACAACACGGGAGGCCGCGTCCGGCTGCGCTCGGCGGACCCGCGCGACACCCCACTGGTCGACTTCCACTATTTCACCGAGGGCACGGACAAGGAGGGCCTGGACCTCGAAGCGATGGTCGACGCGGTGGAGTTCGTACGCGGGATGAACCGCAGGGCCGACACCGTCGTCCTCAGGGAGCTGTGGCCGGGCGAAGAGGTCGACGACCGCAACGCCCTGCGCCGTTTCGTCCAGGACGAGGCATGGGGCCACCACGCGTCGTGCACCTGCCGGATGGGACGCGCCGACGACCCCTCGGCGGTGGTCGACAGCGCGTTCCGCGTCCTTGGAGTGGGCCGTCTGCGGATCGTCGACGCCTCGGTCTTCCCCCGGATTCCCGGCTTCTTCGTCGCCGCCCCCATCTACATGATCAGCGAGAAGGCGAGCGACGTGATTCTCGCAGACGCCGCCCACGCCTGACCCACCCGACCACGCCGTCCCCGAACGAGACGACCAGGAGCCACCCAAGGAGTACCGCGATGAGCACGCACCGACGCGCCCTATGGCGCATCCCGCCCGGATACCGCAGCTCGCTCCCCTGGCGGATCATCACCAGCGCCGCTCAGTACGTCGATCGCCGCATCGGCTGGGACAAACTGCCCGTACCGGCAGGTCTGCTGACACTCTTCGGGCTGCGTGTCAGGCTCCGGCAGAAGAACCTGTACGACACCGACGGGCTGCCCGCGACCAACCAGCCCGAGCCCGCGCCCCCGTCCGCGAGCCACCAGGTCAACCGGACCGCCGACGGCAGCCACAACGACCTCGGCGCGCCGCGCATGGGCATGGCCGGCACCCGCTTCGGCCGGAACATCCCGCTGGAGGCCATTGCCCCGACGGCGCCCGAGGACGTACTGTCCGAGCCCAGTCCCCGCGAGGTCAGCCGCACCCTGCTCACCCGCGACGGACTCGTCCCGGCCGAAACCGTCAACTCCCTGGTCGCCGCCTGGCTCCAGTTCATGATCCGCGACTGGTTCAGCCACGGCACGAGCCCCACGGACCGGCCCTGGGTGGTTCCCCTGGTGGACGACGACCCCTGGCCGGAACACCCCATGAAGATCATGCGGGTCCCGGACGACCCGACACGCGACCCGAAGGCACCTCCCGGTACGCCCGACACCCGCGTCAACGTGTCCTCCCACTGGTGGGACGCGTCCCAGATCTACGGCAAGAACGAGGCCGAACAGCAGCAGCTGCGCACCGGAGAGCAGGGCAGACTGCATCTGTGGGACGACGAGCAGGCCCCCGTCCCGGCCGACCCCTCGCAGGACCCCACACGCGTCCCCGGCTTCTGGCTGGGCCTCGCCATGATGCAGGACCTGTTCACCCGGGAGCACAACGCGATCTGCGACCACCTGCACGGCGCCTACCCGTCCTGGAGCGACGAGGAGCTGTTCCAGCGCGCCCGGCTCGTCAACTCCGCGCTCCTCGCGAAGATCCACACCGTGGAGTGGACACCGGCCGTGATCAGCCACCCCACCACCGTCAAGGCCCTGCGCGCCAACTGGTGGGGCATCGCGGGCGAGCGCCTCCACAACCTGTTCGGACGCATCAGCGGCAGCGAGGTCATCAGCGGCATCCCCGGCGGTGAGACGGATCACTACGGCGTCCCGTACGCGCTCACCGAGGAGTTCGTGGCGGTGTACCGCATGCACCCGCTGATCCGCGACGAATGGCATCTGCGGGCCGTGGCCGACGACACGACCCTGCGCCACTGCACCCTGCGCGACATCTCCGGCCCGGGGGCGCTGAAGTTCCTGGAGACCACGGAGATGGCCGACCTGCTCTACAGCTTCGGCACGCTGCATCCCGGACTGGTCACCCTGCACAACTTCCCCAGGTTCCTGCAGGAGTTCGAGCGGCCGGACGGGCTGCTGCAGGACCTCGCCGCCACCGACATCCTGCGCTCCCGGGAACTGGGGGTTCCCCGCTACAACGAGTTCCGGCGGCTGCTGCGGCTCAAGCCCGCGGAGAGCTTCACGGAGCTGGCGCACGATCCGGCGTGGGCCGAGCAGATCGAGCGGCTGTACGGCGGCGACATCGAGAAGGTCGACCTGACGGTCGGCTTGTACGCGGAGAAACTGCCGGCCGGATTCGCCTTCAGCGACACGGCGTTCCGCATCTTCATCCTCATGGCCTCGCGCCGGCTGAACAGCGACCGGTTCTTCACCACCCACTACACCCCGGAGGTCTACTCCAAGGCCGGCATGGCCTGGATCGAGGACAACAGCATGGTCACCGTCCTGCTGCGCCACCACCCCGAGCTGCGTACGGCCCTCTCCGGGCTGACCAACGCCTTCGTGCCGTGGCACAGCACCGCGCCGAGGAACACCTGAGATGCGTGCGACCCAACGGACGGATCAGCAGCGCGCACGCCAAGTCGCCGCGGCCGCCGACCGGTACCACGCGACCAGCGACGAGCGCGATGCCGTGGAGCGGCAGTTGGAGGCCGGCGTACCGTTCCCCGACTCGCCACAGGCGCTCGCCGCGCGCGCCATGCGCCTGCTGGACCGGCACGCGGTGCCCGCCGCCATGGCCGTGGAGGCCGTGCGCAAGGAACCGCTGACCACGCCCGACGCCTACGAGCGCATCCTCGGGGTGTCCAAGGAACTGCAGTCGTGGAGCTTCCTGCCGCGAGGGGCCCGGGCGGCGCGCACCGTCGCCCGGATATCGGTACGGGAGAACGGCCGCGAACTGCCGCTGGGCACCGGTTTCCTGGTGTCACCGAGCCTGCTGATGACCAACCATCATGTGCTCGCCGACGCCGAGGCGGCCCGGCAGTGCTTCGTCGAGTTCGACGCCCAGGTCACCGTCGACAACACCCCGCAGCCGTCCACGCGGCTGGAGCTGGACCCGGACGCGTGTTTCGTGGCCGACGAGCGCCTGGACTTCGCCCTGGTGCTGGTCGCCCCGGACCCGGCCGGCCGACCGCCGGGCGAGACGTTCGGCTGGAACCGGCTCAGTGCCCAACCGGGCAAGCTGGTCGTCGGCGAACCGGTGAACGTGGTCGGCCATCCGATGGGGCGCCTGAAGGAGATCGCCGTCCGCGACAACATGCTGCAGGTCCGGCTCGACGACTTCCTCCACTACAAGACGGACACCGAACCCGGCAATTCCGGATCCCCGGTCTTCAACGACCAGTGGGAGGTCGTCGCCCTCCACCACAGCGGGGTGCCGAGGACCGACGACCAGGGACGCGTCCTGCGCGCCGACGGGCAGGAGTGGCAGCCGGGTGACGGTGACGACGCGGTCGACTGGGTCGCCAACGAGGGGGTGCGCGTCAGCTCCATCCTGCGGTACCTCGCACAGCTGCCGCCCGACGCCCGGCCGGGCCCGCTGGCGGACATGGGCGCCGAGTCGGGTCTGGGTCCGGTGCCGGCGGAGTCCGCCGCGCCCGTCCTGCCGTCCGCAGGCGCCCTACCGTCACCGGCCGCCGCGCCGGCGGTCACGCACACGGGGCTGCGGGCCCGGGAAGGCGCGTTCGGTGGCGAACGCCACCTGGTCTTCCTGCACGGGCGCTCCCAGCAGGGCAAGGACCCGGAGAACCTGCGCCGCGAGTGGACGGCCGGACTCAACCAGGGACTCGTCCGCGCGGGACTCCCGCCGGTCGACCCGGCCGACGCCTGGTTCCCCTACTACGGCGATCGACTGGTGCAGGCGCTCCCGGCGCAGGAGGCCGTGCCACGTGCCGCCGAGACCACCAGTCTCTCCCCGGCGGAGGCGGTGCTTCCCGCGTCGCCCACGGCCCGGGCGGTGTACGAGGAGATGATCGGCGAGGCCGCCGTCCGGTGGAACATCCCGCAGGAGAGACAGCCGGACCTCGAGCGGATCGCCGTGGGCGACATCGTCGGGGACCTTCACCGGCAGCTGCGCTGGCTGGCCGCGAGGAGCGACCTCGACGCGTGGACCATCGCCCTGGTCCTCCATGACGTGGCCGCGTATCTCGACGACCGCCGCGTCAGGGACGCGGTTCTGGACTGTGTCCTGGAGACGTTCCCGGAAGACGGGGAGGTGGTGTTCGTCAGCCACAGCCTCGGCACGGTGGTCGGCATGGACCTCACCACACGGCTCTCGCCCGGGCCGCGTACGATCCACCTCACCACGGCGGGCAGCCCGTTGGGGCTGGACAGCGTGTACAAGAGGCTGCTCATCGGTGGTCCGAAGCGTCCCGACGCGGTGACGGACTGGCTGAACGCGTGGTACCCGTCCGACGCGGTGACCATCGGGTGCCCACTGGCCGGCACATGGGCGGGCACGGTGACTGACGACGCCGTCATCAACGCCCGCGACCAGGCGCACAGCATCGCGGAGTACCTCTCCCACCCCGAGGTCGCCGCGGAGATCGGCGCCCACCTCAAGCTCAGCTGACCGGAGAGGTGCAGGAACGCTTGACCCAGCGGCTGGTCGCCGTACCCACCGCCGCGCATGCCCGCCGCGGCGGTGGGTACGACTTCGTCCGTACGGGGGTGTCGCGGAAGCGGCCGACGAGCGAGGAGTGTCGCAAGTGATTCGAAAGCTGCAGGCGGTCGCGCTGGACTGCGCCGATCCGGTACGGCTCGCGGAGTTCTACGCGGATCTGCTCGGCGGCCGGGTGGTCGCGGACTCCGAGGATCCCGACTGGGTCGAGGTGCACGGGTTCGAGGGGACGCCGCTGGCCTGCCAGCGGGTGGACGGCTACCGGCCGCCCGAATGGCCGGGCCAGCAGCGCCCGCAGCAGCTCCACCTGGACTTCGACGTGGACGACCTCGACGGCGAGGAGAAGCGGGCGCTCGCCCTCGGCGCGACCGTGCTGGAGCGGACGGACCAGCTCCGCCCGGAGGCCAACTGGCGGATCTACGCGGACCCGGCCGGTCATCCGTTCTGCCTCTGCCTCCACTGAGCCCGCGGGGCCCACCGCAGCGACTGAGTCAGCGTCAGGACGGGGTGAGTATGTTCGTTGCCCGGTGGATGGCGCGATCGGGGACCCCGGAAAAACGGTTCGACCGTTCGACGGGGCCCTGGCACAGTGGCGCACCATGGCGAACTCCGAGCTGGTGACCGCTGCGGACGTACAGCTCATGCAGGGCCTGGCGCAGCGTGTCACGGCCGTCCGCCCGGACCTGGTGAACAGCGACGCGTCGTTCGGGGAGCTGGCCTGGAACTGGGGCAAGGGGCACGCCGGCGAGGGCGCGAGCTGGCGGCGCCGGCTGTGGTTCTCCGGCGGGGACCTGGTGGCGTGGGGCTGGCTCCACCTTCCGCACCGGGTGGGGCGGAGCGACGGGTCGGTGAAGGACGTCACCGGCGCCTATCTGGCCTATCAGGTCCATCCGGACCACGCGGGGCTGGTCGACGAGGTGATCGACTGGTACGACGGTGCGGCGGCGGGCGTGGAGCGCAGCGTGATGCCGTGCGCCGCCGATGAGTTCGCCCTGCGGCGATGGTCGGCGCACGGCTATGGGACCGACCCGTCCGCCCTCGGCGACACCGGGTCCTGGACCCAGCTCAACGAGCGGGACCTCACCGACGTGGAAGAGCCGGTACTGCCCGACGGATTCCGGTTCCGCACCGCCGACGAGGCCGGGCCGGAGGGCGCGGTACAGGCCCATCTGGACGCATGGGCTCCGTCGACGTACACGGCCGAGGGCTACCAGGGGGTCCGGCAGACGGCGGGGTACTGCGGCGACCTGCACCTCCTGGTGGAGGCGCCGGACGGAACGATGGCATCCTCGACGATCATGTGGCTCGACGAAGCGAACAGGACCGCTGAGTTCGAGCCGGTCGGGACGCATCCGGGCTACCGGCGTCTGGGGCTGGCGCGGGCGATGCTTCTGCACGGGATGCATCTGGCGCGGGCGGCCGGGGCCACTCGTATGACGGTCGCCTGCCTGGGTGCGCCGGGGCATCCCCAGGCGCGCGGGCTGTACTGCAGCGTCGGGTTCCGGGAGTTCACGCGGGACGCGCCGCTCATCAAGACCAGGAATGCGGGCTGAGGACTTCCCTCCCGCTCCCCGCCGGGGCCACCGCCGTGCGCCTCGGTGAGACCGGTCAGGGAGTGGATGTGGTGAATCCGTGGGTGACCTCGTCGAAGACGGGGCGGTAGGTGTCCCATGCGGAGTCGGGCGCGGAGAGGTGGATGTCGTACTCTCGGTCGCCCTCGCGGCCGTAGCCGAGGTCGATGGCGCGGAAGAGGCGGCCGCGGCCCCGGAAGGGCGGCGGCCGGTCCGGGTGGGCGTGGGAGACGACGGTTCGCGGACCGTGGCCGGAGCGGGTTCGTGCCCTGGTACCAGCCCGCTCACGCCGGCCGGCGGGATCGCGTGAGCCGAAGGCGAGACGACCGTGGTCCCGCCCCCCGCGCTGCCTCCAGGACTCGTTGCGTCTTCTGCGCGGAGGGCCGCTCCCCGGGATCCTTGGCGAGCAGCGACTCGATGAGGGGCGTCAGCCGTCCGGCTCGGGTCGCCGGTCCCAGCGGTCCATGGGGATGGCGTACGCGCTCTCCATCGCCGTCTCCCGGCGGAACGGTGGCCGTCCCTCGATCGTCTGCTCCAGCGTCGCGCCCAGCGCCCACAGGTCGGACTCCGGCCCCGGCCGCCGTCCGCGTTCCGGGGCCATGTAGGCGATGGACCCGATCATCTCGCCGGCCCGGGTCAGTGTCGACGTCCCACCGTGACGTCAAGCCGGGCAACGTGCTGCTCGGCGCCGAGGGCCGCGTGGTCCTCACGGACTTCGGGACAGCCATGACGGCCGGAGGAGGGTGCCGCCTCCTTTGAGGAGGTCGCCGAGCGTGTGGCCGGGGACGTACTCCATGACGATGCACGGCCGTCCGTCGTCCTCCACGACGTCGTGCACGACGATCAAAGAGGGGGGCGGCGGGTCAGTGAAGCTGGCCATGTGACTTCAGTCACCTCGCGGTGGTTTTGCCATCCCGTGCTTGCCACCCCCGCGGGCCCGTCGGACTCTTGGTCACCATGCCGTCGGGCAATGGGTTCTGCTGGTCACGGGGGGTGCAGAGATCCCCACGCGCTGAGCGGGGAAGGGTCATGCACCTCGAGTTCCGGCACCTCCGTATCCTGCTCACGGTCGCCGAGGCCGGCAGCATCCGGAAGGCCGCCGCACGGCTGCAACTCTCCCAGCCGGCCACGAGCGCCCAGCTGAAGCGGATCGAACACGAGCTGGGCGGACCCCTCTTCATCCGCGGCGCCGACGGTGTGAAGCCGAACGAGAACGGGCAGTACGTCCTGCGCTGCGCCCGTGACCTCGTCGTCGGCTTCGACCGGCTGCGCGAGCACGCGCGATCGGCGGCCGAGGCGGACAGGCAGGCCACCGCCCCGCTCAGGGCGGGCGGAACCGCCGCCCCCCTGGTGTCCCTGCTGGTCTCCGCCCTCTTCGAACTCGTTCCGGAACGACGGCTCACCATAGATGCCCGCCGTTCCGTGCACACCCTGATGAAATCGCTGAGTCTGTCGAAATGCGACATCGCGGTGTTCGGTGAGTTCCCCGGCTTCCCCCTGCCGGTCGGCGAGTCGGTGGCGACGCGCACACTGCTGCGCGAACCGGTCTTCGTCCTGCTCGCCGAGGACCACCCGCTGGCGTACCAGGAAACGGTCGGTCTCCATGAGCTGGCGGGGGAGGACTGGGTCATGCCGGAGGCCGACGAGAGCGGTGTCCACGCGTACCTGCATCTCACCTGCCAGGCAGCCGGGTTCACTCCGCGCATCGCCCACGTGACGCCGGACCTTTCCGTGGCGCAGATCCTGGTCGCCGGCCGGCGCGCCGTCTGCGGCGTATGGCCGACCGCCGATGTCTCGCCCCAGGGGACCGTGCAGCGGCCGCTCGTGGACGTCCCGTTCCACCGGCGCCTGCTGCTGGCCTGGAACACCGACTCGGTTCCGCCCGGGCTCGTCGACGCCGCGTGCGAGCGTCTGCTGGCCGCCTACCTGTCGCTGGTGCGGCAGCGGCCGCAGTACATGGCCTGGTGGGAGGACGGGGGCGAGGAGTTCGCCCTGGGCGAGCGCGGGTGACCGGCCGGGCCCACGACTGCGCACACCTATAGCTCCCGAGTTGTATCCCAGATGAAGTCACGTCAGGGACATGCCATTTGTTGAACACTTCGCGTCAACGTCCAAGGACGTCGTCACCCCACGACGAGCGAAGGATTCACCCCGTCATGACCCGTCCCCTTCTTGCTCTTTCCGCGATGGTCGCAGCCGGAGTCGTCACCACAGGAGCCCTGGCCGTACCGGCGCACTCGCAGACCCATGCGGTACAGCGCGGAACATCCGTCCGCGACACGGCGATATCCCAGGCCAAGGCGAACGTGACCCGGCATTCCGGCACCTTCGGATTCGGCCCCGGCCAGACCCTCCACGTGAAGGACGTCGTGATCGACAACGACGGCACCCAGCACGTCCGCTTCGAGCGGACCTACCGTGGCCTCCCCGTCGTCGGCGGCGACTTCGTCGTCCACCAGAGAGCCGACGGCTCGCTCCGGGGATCCACCCGCGCCAAGGCCCACGAGGTGGCGCTCAAGTCCGTCACCCCCACCGTCGACGCCAGAGGCACCGCGGCCGGCGCCCTGAAGCGCTCGCACGGTTTGGTACGCAACGCCAGGACCACCCCCGAGCTGATCGTGTGGGCCGCCGACGGCACCCCGCGCCTGGCCTGGCGCACCACCGTGCAGGGCCTGGGTGACAAGGGCCAGCCGCACGGCGAGGTCTTCGTCACCGACGCCACCACCGGCGCGGCGATCGAGAACTACGACGCCGAGCACGAGGCGACCGGCACCGGCCACTCCGAGTACACCGGTGACGTCCGCATCGACACCACCCAGCAGGCCGACGGCACCTTCGCCCTGATCGATCCGGTGCGCGGCCACATCACCAAGGACGCGCACAACCTCTCGTCCTCGTCCCTGAAAAGCTCCTCCGGCACCCTGTTCACCGACGCCGACGACATCTGGGGCGACGGCAGGAAGTTCTCCGCCGACCGCGCCACGGCCGCCGTCGACGCGCACGCCAACACCGCGGAGACGTTCGACTACTACAAGACGACCTTCGGCCGCAACGGCATCAAGAACGACGGCCGCGGTGCCACCGTCTTCGTCCACGTCGGCACCAACTGGGACAACGCCCAGTGGTCGGACTCCTGCTTCTGCATGATGACCGGCGACGGCAACGGCACCACCGACCCCGAGCAGGTCGACCTCGACACCATGGGCCACGAGATGACCCACGGCGTCACCTCGGCCACCGCCAACCTGCGCTACAGCGGTGAGTCCGGCGGCCTGAACGAGGCCACCAGCGACATCCTCGGCACCATGGTCGAGTGGTACGCCGACAACCCGGTCGACACCCCCGACTACCTCTTCAGCGACCAGTCCACCCCGCCGTGGCTGCGCCGCTTCGACAAGCCGTCCCTGGACGGCCGTTCCGCCGACTGCTGGTCGAAGTCGGTCGGCCGCCTCGACGTGCACTACTCCTCGGGCGTCGGCAACCACTGGTTCTACCTCGCGAGCGAGGGGAGCGGCGCCAAGAACGTCAACGGCGTCTCCTACAACAGCCCCACCTGCAACGGCTCCACCGTCACCGGCATCGGCAACCAGAAGGCCTCCGCCATCTGGTACCGGGCGCTGACCGTCTACATGACCTCCACCACGGACTACAAGGGCGCCCGCACCGCGACTCTGAACGCGGCGAAGGACCTCTACGGCGCCACCAGCCCCGAGTACGCCACCGTGGCCGCGGCCTGGAGCGCGGTCAACGTCCTCTGACGCACCGACGCACCGCCTGATCGGCGGCCGTCCCGGACGAACACGACCGCCGCCTCCCGGGAGGCGGCGGTCCTGGCTGTGTCACGGCCGGCGGTCGGCTTGGCGCGGGGTCCGCCCCGAGGTCAGTTCCAGATGCCGGCGATGTCGGAGGCGGTGGCCGCGGCCCCGGCGTGGGTCGTCAGGCCGGCCAGGTCCTCAAGGGTGCGCAGCGTGTCGTAGTGGTTGTAGTGCGTCGAGGTGGAGCTGCCCGGTGCGACGTGGGCACCGTAGAACACGGTGGCGATGTGGTTGCTGTGCGAGCTGTCGTCCTCGTCGAAGGTGACCGCCAGGATGCTGTTGTGCGTCTGGGCCCAGGTGGCGTAGGCACTGAGGTTGTTCTTCAGCCACGTGTCGCCCGTCGTGATGGAGCAGTCGTGCATGTCGTTGCACAGGTTCGGGGTGACGAAGGAGATCTTCGGCAGGGTCGTGAAGTCCGTCGGGAACTGCGTGAACGTGTGCGCCGTGTTCAGGGGAACGTTGCTGAAGGCGAACCAGGGGTTGTGCTTGCGGGCGTACTTGGTGGCGGAGTTGGTGCACACCGTGGAGCCCTGGGAGGGCAGGCCCTCGTTGTAGCTGCCCCAGGTCCTGCCGGCGGCGATGAGCTCGGAGCCGAGGTTCGCGGCGCTGCTGAACTGCGGGGTGTAGCAGTTGTCGTTGGTGATGCCCTGGTTGTTTCCGGAGAACAGGTCCAGGTAGTTGGGCTGGCTGGGGTGGGTGATGGCGAAGGAGTTGGTGAGGTTGCCGCCGCCGGCCTTCAGCGTGTTGTTCAGGTACGGGGCGCTCGTGCCGCCGATGACCTGTTCGTAGGAGTGGTTCTCGAACACCACCACGACCACGTGGTCGGGTGCGGGAAGTGCGGCGGCCTGCGCGGCCGGCGCGGCCACCCACACCCCGACCAGGGCGGCGGGGAGGGCGGTGACGAGGGAGAACGCCCGGCGCGAGCGCTTGATGCAGGACAGCAAGGACACGGTGGACCTCCTGAGTGGGCGGAGAGCGGCGAGGTTGTCCACTGATCAGGTCCTTTCTGATCAGGCGGTAGGAGACTAGAGCCGGGCGGTCGGGGCCTTCAGGTGACTGTCGGTGAAAACCGGTCAAACAGCCGTTGGCTGCCGGGGACCCATCCACCTTCCGTATTCACCTTCCGGAGGGTTGCACCGGTCGTCGCACCGCCACGCGACGGGTGCGCCCGTCGGCCTCCCACAGAGCAGCCGGTCAGCGCCGTGGTAGCGTCGCCGCGGAGGCTCACAGGTGCCTGCCCCGGACGAGATGTGCGCCGTACCCGGCCCGCCAAGACGACGCACCCCAGGAGGCGTCATGGACGCAGGCGGACCCTTCCTCGATGTCGCCGGCCACGTACCCCGGCCCCGGGAGCTGGACGTCCGCTGGATCCACGGCTCGCCGTCGGCCAAGCACAACACCGACCCGGACATCCAGGTCCACGCGTACGACGAGCACACGTTCATCCTGCGGCAGAACATGGCGGTCGACTACGAGGCGCCGTTCCTGTTCCTGCTGTTCGGAAACGCCCGGGCGGTGTTGCTGGACACCGGCGCCACCGCTTCCGCCGAGTTCTTCCCCTTGCGCCGGGTCGTCGACGAGCTCATCGACGACTGGCTCACCAGAAACCCCCGGCAGGGCTATCACCTGCTGGTGCTGCACACCCATCCCCACGGCGACCACATCGCGGGCGACGGCCAGTTCGCCGACCGCCCCCACACCACGGTGGTCGGGGCCGACCTCGCCACCGCCTGGCGGTACTTCGGATTCGACGAGGACCCCGCCTCCGTGGCACGGGTCGATCTGGGAGGCCGCGTGCTCGAGTGCCTCGCGACCCCGGGGCACCACGAGGCAGCGGTCACCTTCTACGACCCGTGGGCCGGCTTCCTGCTGACCGGTGACACGGTCTACCCCGGCCGGCTCTACGTCCAGGACTGGTCCGCCTTCGCCCGAACCATCGACCGTCTGATCGAGTTCTCCGGACGCCGACCGGTCACCCACGTCCTGGGCTGCCACATCGAGATGACCACGGAACCGGGCGTGGACTACCCGGTCCGCACCACCTACCAGCCCGACGAGCCGCCGCTCCAGATGACCACCGGTCACCTGCGGGAAATCCGCGCCGCACTCGACGAGATCGGCGACCGGCCCCGCCGGCTCGCCTTCCCGCGCTTCGTCATCTGGCCGGTCGGTCAGGGGCGCTCGACGACGTGATGCCCGACAGCCGGCAGGCATGAAGCCTCTGGTCGGCGGTGCCGGTGCCGCACTGGCTCCGGACCGGTCGTGTGCGCACGCCGGTAGGAGCCGCCGCGTGGCTTCTTCGCCGGATGCGGGATACCGATGCCGGCGCCCTGACAGCCCGCACCGGCGCCCTGAGACTCAGATGGCGGTGGAGAGCGCCACGTGCCGCCATCCGTCGAGTTCACGCCGCACCAGATCCAGCTTCGCCTCGACACGCTCGACCGCGTCCGCACCCAACTGCAGGCGCAGCGGGGGTTCGGCGGCCTCGGTGACGTCGACGACGGCTTTGGCCGCCTTGACCGGATCTCCTGGCTGACGCCCGGCGTTCCCGGCCAGTGCCTCGCGCACCGGACCCGCGCCCGCGGCGTAGTCCACGAGGGAGGCCGGTTCGACCCGGAGGCTCGAGCTGTTGAGGAAGTCGGTGCGAAATCCGCCCGGCTCGACGACCGTGACACGGACGCCGAGCGGTGCCAGCTCGCCGTGCAGTGCCTCGGAGATGCCCTCGAGGGCGAACTTCGACGCGCCGTACAGGCCCACGGCCGGAGCGGTGGCGAAACCGCCCACGGAGCCGATGTTCAAGACATGTCCGGATCGCTGGGCACGCAACGTCGGCAGGGTCGCCCGCAACGTGTTGAGCACGCCGAACACGTTGACGTCGAAGAGATCCCGGACTGCCTTGTCGGACACCTCCTCGATCGCGCCCACGAGGCCGTAACCGGCGTTGTTGACGACGACGTCGATCCGGCCGAACTCCGCCAGCCCGGCCTCCACAGCGGCGTTCAACTGCCCCGGCTCGGTCACGTCCGCGTTCACCGCCAGCAACCCGTCCGGCTTCTCCGGGTACGCCCGGAGCACCGCCGACACGTCCCTCGCCGTGGCGATCACACTGTGCCCTCGGTCCAACGCCTCACGGGTGATCTCCGCGCCGAGCCCGCGCGATGCACCGGTGACCAACCAAACGCTCATCGTTCTCCCTCGTTCCGACCGCCGATCGGCCGACAGCTCGACGCTAGAAGCTAGAGTCGGGTCTAGATCAAGAGCTGTCTGACGGGGGTCGCTCATGGACCTGAGCATCGGTGAGGTGGCGGAACGCAGTGGGCTGAGCGTTCACGCCCTGCGGTTCTACGAGCGGGAGGGCCTGTTCGCCAACCCGGTGCGCCGCCTGTCCAACGGCCGGCGGATCTACCACGAGGAAGATCTGGAGTGGCTGGCGATCTGCACGAAGCTGCGCTCATCCGGTATGTCACTGGCGACGATCCGGCGATACATCGAGCTGGCCCGCCAGGGCCCGGGCAACGAACACGAGCGGCTGGAGTTGCTGCGCCGGCACGAAAGCCATGTGGAGGCGCAGATCCGGGACCTGCAAGAGGCCTTGGACGTGATGCGGAACAAGGTGAGGATCTACGAGGACCACGTCGCCCGCGGTGAGGCCGACCGGCTCTGGAACCCGTCCCACCCGGAAGCCGCTCGGGCCGGCACTCACCAGGACCCACCACAACAGGGCGAGGCGGACGAACGGCCCACCTAGCGGAACTCCTCCGCGTGTTCCTGCGCCCAAGCGCGGAACGTGCGCGCCGGCGCTCCGGTGATCTCCTCCACCGTGGAGGTGACCAGGTTCGACGCGGGCCGCGTCTGCGCGCTGGCCAAGAGGGCCTCGACGAGAGCGGGTGGCCTGCCGTCGGCGAGCATCCGCCGGCGCGCGACCTGTACGGGGACCTCCTCGAAGGACACCGGGTGGCCGATCGCCTCCCCGATCGTATGAACCTGCTGGGCTCTGGTCAGTACCTGCGGACCGGTCAGGACGTACTTCGCGCCCGCATACCCCTCACCGGTCAGTACCCGTGCCGCCACCTGAGCGATGTCACGCTCGTGGACCACCGCCGAAGCCGCCATGGCGGGACCGCGGACCACGTGCGCGGTGCGGATCTGCCCGGCCCACGCCCGGGCGTTGGAGGCGACGGTGGTCGCGCGCAGCACCGTCCATTCCAGGCCGGACCTTTCGATCAGGCGCTCCATGTCGGCGTGGAGCTGGTTGATCGGGTCCGTCTGCCGTTCGGCGCCCTCGTCCACCCCTGACGAGGAGAGATAGACGATGCGGTGGGCATGCCGCGCAATCGCCTCCAGCACGGCGGGCGCGCCCTCGGTCGTAAGGAAGGGCCAGACCAGGAACACCGTGGTGGTCCCCTTCAGCGCCCCCTCCAGCGTCTCGGGCTGGGACAGGTCCCCGCCCACGACCGTGACGTGTTCCGGTAGTCCGGCCGTTTCGGGATCACGCGCCACGGCACGCACAGCGCTGCCCGCGGCCAGGAGCTCGACTACGACGTGCCGGCCCACATTGCCGGTCGCGCCCGTCACAAGAACCTCATTCATGATCAGGTCAGCCCCGCCTCTGCTCGGAGTATTCCCTCCTGCCCCGGTCCGGCCCGGCAGGGTGGGAGCGACGGCACGGGCTTCGCCAAGGCCGGCCGTCGGGTGGGGACGGGAGGCGAACTGGTTCGCTGTGACGGAGCCGTGGAGCAGGGCCTACGGCCGCTGTGACCGCAGTGCGCGGGCCACGCTGTCGATGGTGGCGCTGTCCACGGGCGCCGTACCGGTGAGGGTGCCGGCCAGGGCGCGGGCCAGGACGGTCGCGGCGCTGATCCGGGTGTCCTCCTGCTCGTCGCCGGTGACCTTTCCGATCACGGCGTCACGCACCGACGTGGAGATGTCCAGCCCCCCGAACTGCTCGGGGAAGGACAGCATCATCAGGCACACCCCCACGTTGGCGGCCAGGATCGACTGGCCTGCCAGCTCGGGGGGCATACGAAGTCGCCCGGCGTCGCCGCATCGCCGCAGGGCCGCCAGGAGCAGGGCCTGCGCTTCCTTGACCGCCTGCGGCCTGGGCTCTCCCGTGGGCGTGAACATCAGCCGGTACAGGTGCGGGTTGGCCAGGGCGAACGTGACATGACTGTCCCAGGCCGTACGCAGGTCCGCCACCGGATCAGCGGTGCGCGGATTGCGCCGCTTGCTGGCGAGGAAGCGTTCGAAGCCGATGTCGGCCACCGCGGCGAGCAGCCCCTGCTTGTCTCCGAACTGGCGGTAGATCTCGGGGCCGCCGACCTTGGCCCGTTCGCAGATGGCACGGGTCGAGATCGCCAGCGCGTCCTTGCCGGCGAGTAGTTCCGTGGTGGCTTCCAGGATGCGCTCTCGTGCCGTCGTCATGCGTGCATGTTAACAGCTGAGGAAAGCGTTGTTTACACGCTTGACCTGCGGCGATCCCCGTCGCCAGGTGGCGGAGGTGCGGATTCCTGTTAATGTTGCTTACGAAGTGTGTTAGCGTCGTCAACGTCTGGGGGCAGTACCCGTCGGTCCGCCGGGGGTGCGCGCTCCTCACTGCACGGCGCGACAACCAGTCCGAACTTGAAGGTGGTTCCCCCATGGGTACGACGACCCTGCGCGAGCTGAACGGCTTCGACGAGACGCCTGCCTCACTGGCCGACGCCACGGTGATCCTGATCGACTACCAGAACACCTACACCGGCGGCGTCATGGAACTGGACGGCTACGCCGAGGCGATCGCCGAAGGGGAGAAGCTCCTCGCCGCCGCCCGTGAGGCGGGCGCCCCGGTCATCCACGTCCAGGACGCGGGCTACGGCACCTCCTCCGAGGGTGGCCGGATCCACCCGGGCGTCGCGCCGATCGAGGGGGAGGCGGTTGTCGTCAAGAGTGCCCCCGACGCCTACCGCACCACCGACCTCGGAGAGCTGGTCGAGAAAACGGGCCGCAAGAACGTCATCCTCGCCGGATTCATGACCAACATGTGTGTCCTGTTCACCGCCCAGGGCGCATTCCTGCGGGGCGACCGTCCGACTGTCGTCGCCGGCGCCTGCGCGACCCGCTCGCTTTCCACGATGAAGGCGGCCGGTACCACGCTGACCGCCCAGCAGATCCACGACGGCGCCCTCGCGACGATCACGGAACTCTACGGCGTGGTGGTCCCGTCCGTTTCCGATCTGAAGTAAGGCACCGGCCTTACGGCCGCGCCCTTCTTCCGTTGGTTTCATGCCAGTTGGGGCTGTAGCGTCCTCTGCGTCGGGCGCGATTCACAAGAACAGCACCCTTACGGGGGAAAGGCACGCAGTGAGCTTTTTCAGAGTGACCACTGATCGAGTGATGGCTGGGCCGAAGCACGCTGGTTGCCACATGGGCGGGCTTACTGTCGATGTCGCCGAGGCTGCGTGCGCTGGACTTGACCGGCTGATCACCGATGTCACCGAAGCTGGTTGAGGCGGCCAGGGGATGTCAGTGGCTGGTGGCAGGATCACTGACATGGTTTTCGTACGTACTACTCCGCCGCGGCCCGTGGACGTGGCCGCGGCCTTTCCCGAGCTGGCGCCGTTGGCACGTCCTGCGATTCGCCTGCACCCTCGTCCCGGGTCGCCTTCGGCCAGGGAGAGCTCGGTCGGGGGGCCGTTGCTGTGGCCGGCGGAGGAGCCATGGCCGCACTGCGAAGCCTCGCACCTGCACGTGGACAGCGGGTTCCGCCAGTCGCCTGCCGCCGCGCGGCTCATGAGGCGCAGGCAGGCCCGGTGGCACCGTGATCACGACGGTCGTGGTGGGATGACGCCCGAGGAGGAGGCGATCAAGGAGCGGAACGCCGAGAGGCTCGCGGAGCGGCTCGACGCCGGCCCTCCGCCCGCGGACTGCCCGGTCCCCATGCTGCCCGTGGCCCAGCTGTATCTGCGCGACATACCCCTGCTGCAGCCGCCCGGACAGGCCGATCTGCTCCAGGTCCTCTGGTGTCCCTACGACCACGATCCGGATTACAAGCCGTCGACCGCGCTGTTCTGGCGGTCCGCCGCCGCGGTCGTCGACATCCTCGCCACACCGCCGGAGCCGTACGAGGTGAACTGCGAGGGCTATGTGCCGGAGCCGTGCGCGCTGGCACCGGAAGCAATCACCGACTACCCCGACAGCCTCGATCTGAGCCCGCAGATGCGGCTGATGCTGGAGGACTGGAGCAGATGGCAAGCAGCCGGCGCCGAGGTGGACAGCTCCTATGCGGATTATCCGCGGGACTTCTATGACATCCATCTGGCAGACGCGCCCGGATGGAAGGTCGGCGGCTGGCCTCCATGGGGCCGCACCGACCCCAACCCCCGATACTGCACTGTCTGTGATGCGCAGATGGTCCCACTGCTTACCATCGCCTCCTACGAATGGGGCGGCGGTGAGGGACACAGCTGGGCACCTCACGAAGAACAGGCCGCCGCCTACGCCGCCAACACCACTGGTCATTGCTGTGGCCAGGACCCCTCGCAGCCGACCAAGGTCGAAGTCGGCAGCACCGACAACATGCAGATCTACGTCTGCCCGGCCTCCCCCGAGCATCCGCACACCGACCTGATCCAATGAGCTGCCGGGCCTGTCACGTACCCTCCGCAGCAGCCGGTGACAGAAGTGCCGCCGCGTCAGGGTGTTGACAGACCGCTCTCCTCACGGCGGCGGGACCCGCAACGCACCATGCTCATCGTCACCCGTGAGGGTGACCGTCGCTGCAAGCCGCCGGCTTCGACCTGCTCGCGGCCCGGGCACCTGGCCTGCTCAAGGTCCTGCGTGAAGCCGACCCGGACTTCGTCCTGCTCGACGGCACCCTCGTGACCGACCCAGCCGGCCGGGCTCTGTGGTTTTCACCCGCCCTGCCAGGCCGGACCCACGACCTGACCGCGGCCCGCACCCACCGGATCATCCGGATCTGTGAACGCCAGGGCGTCCCGGTCCTCGCCGACCGCGCCTACCTTGGAGCCGGCCCCTGGGTGACAACACCGGTCAGACGCCCATACGGTCGTGACCTGTCACCGACCCAGCTCACCGTCAACCGCGCACTGTCGGCAACACGGGCACGAGCGAGGCGTGGCCCGCCTGAAGTCCTGGCGGATCTACCATCACGCGCGCTGCAGCCCAAATCGAATGTCGTCAATCGCGGCCGCGGTCCTGACCCTGGAGCGGCAACGCTGAAAGAGCTCAGTGACATCTCGCAGAGCCTTTGTCGGCGGCGCGACAGCCGTCGGGACGACAGCACTCCTGAGCACTCTCTCCTCACCGCCGGCCGGCGCCGCACCTGTTGCGGGTGCGGTTTCCGTCACTGACGCGCGCGCGAAGATCCTCGCCGTCAACGCGGGTATGCCGACGCGCTACAGAACCCTCAAGGACGAGCTGCCGCGCGGCTGTCCGGCATGGCCCGGACCTGTGGCTACCTCCTCGCGGCCACGGGCCCGCTCGGTGTCGGCCTGCTCCGCACCACCACCGGCGGATGGCACATCCCGCTTCTCCTGCTGCTGGTCCTCGTCGTACCCGAGACAGTGGCCGGCCTCGCTGCCGCCCGCCCGGGCTTCGTGCTTTCCCCCAGGAAGGTTCCTGACGCGCCAGTCCGCGAACCCGCCTGAGACCCGTCTCAGCGGCTTACGCGGCGAGCCGGGTTCTCGGCGGCCAAGCGGGCTACGGGTACGGCGCGTCCGTTCGGCCGTCGGGTGGGCTCCGGTGATGATTCGTTCTGCGATCGCCTGACAATCAGCTCGCGCGGAAACTCCGGCCGGATTCGCCACACCCTGGGGGTCATGATGCCTTCGACGGCTTCGGCCGGCGTGCTCAGCGAAAAGGTGGAGAGGACCCGGTCCTTGACGGGGTGTGTCGCCGTGCTGGTCGGGGACCTGGCCATCACGGTCGCGGCGGTCATCGGCATCTGGTGGACGCCTGACGCGCATGACTCGGTGGCGATTCTCAGCAGCGCCTTCACCGCGGTGACCAGCATGACCACCGCCTATTTCGGGATCAAGGGCATTTCCAACACGGCCTCGCGGGTCGTGCACGTCGTGCCGCCGCAGAGCGGCGAGTGATCAGTGGGAGCCGGCGGTCAGCACCAAGCGACCAGCTCCGCCTTGTCCTTGAAATTCCCGAGATCCCTGTCCAAGGGCTTGTCGGTGTACTGGTGGAAGACCCAGGGGTGCTGGATGTCGGGCTTTCCGGGGTGGCCGTTGTATTGAGCGATCCACAGGCCGTCACCGGCGAACGAGGTCGTGTCGCGGTGCACCCAGAAATCGCGGTTGCAATACAGGATCACCTTGTGGCCGGGCGCTTTCTGCTGGACCCGTTTGATCCATGCGTCCTTCCACGCTCCCGACAGTGCCGGATCCTCCCAGTCCAGGGCAAGGATGTCACCGTCCGCGAGATTGATCTTCGAAAGGAAGAAGTCGGCCTGAACCTCGTACGGCCCGGGGCGGGCGAAGTGGTAGAAGCCGGTGACCAGTCCGGCCTTCCGAGCGGTCTGCCGCTGGGCGACCCACTTGGGATTCGTGTAGGTATGGCCCTCTGTGATCTTTATGAACACGAAGTCGAGCCCTGAGACGTCGTATCTGTCCGGCTGGACCGATGACACGTCGATGCCTTTGGTACTCATGAAAGGCTCCTCCGTTCGGGCCGGAGATTTCGCATGTCAAGAATACGCCGATCGGCGAAGAGCTGCTCGGGCAGGCGATAGTTGAGCGGACAATCTGTCCTGAGTCCCCGTTACCCGCCAATTGGCGGGCCCTGCAGGTACTGGTGGCGTTCCTGCTGCGTGAAGTCCCGGTCAACGGCTCGGCAGATCATGTCGATCGCTCCCGCCGGACCGGGCAGAGTCAGTCTCCATCGTTGGACCGTGCCGTCTTCACCGCTTGCGACCAGGGTCCGTTGGCCGGGGTCGAAGGCGAGTGCGTGCACGGATGACTGACGTCCGACGAGAGTGCCGCGGACCGTGCGCGTGGACAGGTCCCAGAGACGGACCGTGCCGTTGTCGTGGCCGGCGGCGAGAGTGCGGCCGTCCGGGCTCAACGCCACCGCCGAGGCCATGTCCGTGAGGATGGCGCCGCCCTTCCCGGTGGCCGTGTTCCACAGCCGCAGTGTGCCATCGGCGCCGGCGGACACGAGTGTGTGCCCGTCGGAGCCGAACGCGAGCGCGACGACGACGTCCGTGTGCCCCGAAAGAACGGCCCGGCGCCTGCCGGTGTCCACGTCCCACAGCCCCACGGTCGTACCGGTGCCTCCCGTGGCCAGGAGCCGGCCGTCGGGGCTCACGGCCGCGGTCACGCAGGTGTCGGCCCGAGGCCGGCAGCGTACCGTCCTCCGGAGCGTGCGGTCGGTCAGGTCCCACACCCGCACGGCGGAACCGTCGGCGCTGGTCAGGACGGACATCACATGGCGGTCTGCGCGAAGACCCAGCGAGGTCACCGCGCCCGGTCCCACGGTGCGCGCACCACCGGCCCGTTCGCCGTCCGCGTCCCAGGCCCGCACGGCTCCACCGACGTCCCCCACTTCCACCGTGCGCCCGTCAGCCGTGAACACCATCGCCGACACGGTCTCCGTCTCCACCCCGGCCACCTCGGCCCGCCCCCCGGAGGCGTCCCACAGGCGGACCGTACGGTCACGGCCACCGGAGGCCAGGGTGCTCCCGTCGGGGCTGAACGACACGGACGACACACTGTCGGAGTGCCCGGTGAGGACGGCCCGGTTCTTGCCGGTGGCCACGTCCCACAGCCGCGCCGTGTCGTCGTCGCTTCCGGTGGCCGCCACGCGACCGTCCGGGCTGAACGCCACCGCACGTACGGGTCCGTGATGACCGGCGAGGCGGGACCGTGGTGCGCCTGTCACGGTGTCCGACAACCCCACCAGGCCCCCGAGATCACCGGCGGCCAGCAGGCGGCCGTCCGGGCTGAAGGCCATCGACGTCACCGGCCCCAGCCCCCTGGGGCGGACCGTTCGCATCGTGCCGCCGCGCAGATCACGCACCCACAGCCCGCCGTGGGCGTCACCGACCCCCAGGAGACGGCTGTCCGGACTGTAGGCAAGGGTGCCCACCCGGGCGGCCGGGACACGGAAGGTCGTACGGACCGCGCCGGTGGCCACGTCGCGCAGTCTGACCCGGCCGTCGGAGCAGCCGACGGCCAGGGCGCGGCCGTCGGGACTGAACGCCATCGGCACCGCGCTCTCCCCGCAGTCCGTGGCGGTCCAGGCCTTGCCGCTCGACACGTTCCTCACGCGCAAGGTCCCCTTGCTGTCGTCAGCGGCCAGCAGATCGCCGTCCGGCCGGTAGGCGATCGTGGTCGCGCCTTTGGCGGAGCTGGGGAACGCTCCGCGCGGTGCGCCCGTGTGCGCGTCCCAGAGCTGCGCCGTGCCGTCCGCGTGGCCGGCGGCCACCGTGCGGCCGTCCGGGCTGAACACCACCGTCTGCACCGGATCGGTGTGTCCGGCCAAACGGTGCCGCAACGGGAGGGCCGCCGCCGCGTACAGGCTGGAGGTGGCCTCTGCCGTGGGGCGGATCCGGTACGCCTGGACGGCCAGCAGCGAGGCCAGATCGGGATCGTCGCCCAGGAGGGCCGCCGACTGCGAGGCCAGTTGGCGGGACAGGGCGGTCCGCTGTGCGAGGAACGCCTCCTGACGCCGGTGCTCGCTCGTCCGGTACTGGTTCCACGCGACCAGCCCCGCGGTGACGGCCACCACGAGCAGGGCGGACAGCATGGCGGTGAGCCGGCGCAGACGGCGGGTGGTGAGGGCAGCCGCGCGATGTTCGCGGTCGCGGGCCGTCGTACTGCTGGTGAGAAAGTCCCGTTCCCAGCACGTCAGTTCCTCGGCCGCGTCCGGGTTGCCGAACACTTCCTCCGCCGTGGCGAGGCGGACGCCGCGGTACAGGGCGCCCGGGTCGCGGTCCAGGGCGTGCCAGGTGCGGGCGGCTTCGGTGAGCCGCCGGTGCACCCGCAGGCGCTCACGGGCGTCGTCGATCCAGTTCCGCAGCCTGGGCCAGGCGGTGATGAGGGCCTCGTGCGCCAGGTGGACGGTGTCGCCGTCGACCGTGACCAGCCGTGCTCCCACGAGCCGCTCCAGCGTGTCGTCGGCGTACGCGGAGCCGTCGGCGTCCAGTTCCGCACGGTCTGCCGGGCGCCGCGTGTCCTGGGCCCCTTCACCCGGAGTGATCAGGCGCAGCAGGATCCTCTGGGCGCGGACGGCCTGGTGCGCGGGCAGCCGGGCATAGAGCTCCTCTGCCGTACGGGAGAGGGCACCGTGGACGCCGCCCGCCGCCTCGTAGGCGTACAGGGTCAGCGCGCGGCCTCTGCGACGGCGCCAGGTCTCCAGCAGGGCGTGGGACATCAAGGGCAGTCCGCCGGGTTTCTCCGTGACCTCCTCGACGATCCTCGTGGTCAGTTCCCGCTCGACGATCAAACCCGCGGTCATCGCCGGCTTGACGATGGCCTGTCGTAGTTCGGCCGGGCTCATGGGACCGACGAGCACGGTGGCCTCGCGCAACGCCGCGGCCAGTGCGGGGTGTTCCGCGCAGCGGCCGAAGAAGTCGGCCCGCACCGCGAGCAGGACCCTCATTCCGCGCTCGGGATCCAGCGCGGTCAGGAGCAGGTCGATGCAGGCCTCGCGCTCGGCCGGGTCGGCGCACAGGGTGAACAGTTCCTCCCACTGGTCGACCACGACGATGGTGTCCCCGGGGCCCCGGCTCGCCCTCATCACCGCGGAGTGGGCGGCCATGGGCCGGGGGCCGGGGGTGAGGATGCGGATGGCCGCCGGCCGACGGCCCGGGGACTCCTCGTTCTGCAGGAGGGGGATCAGCCCCGCGCGCAGCAGCGAGGACTTGCCACTGCCCGAGGGGCCCACCACGGCGACCAGGCGGTGGGCGTGCACCCGCTCGGCGAGCTGGGCGGTGAGCTGGTCCCGGCCGAAGAACACGTCCCGGTCGCCTGTCTCGAAGCGGGCCAGACCCCGGTACGGCGACTGCGTGTCGTCGCCGTGCTCCGCACCGGCGGCCAGGTCCCTGGCCGCCGCGTGCCAGCGCTGTTCCCACTCCGCGGCGTCCGCGCCGCACGCCCGGGCATAGGCCAGGGCCACCGCGAGGGACGGCAGCTGCTCTCCGGCGGCCGCCCGTGACAGCGTGGCCGCCGAGTACGACGTGCGCTGCGCCATGGCTCGGTAGGTGAGGCCTCCCGTTTCCCGGCGCAGCTTGCGTAACTCGAAGGCGAAGGCGTGGGCCGGGCCTGACGCCGGGTCCAGTTCGCTTTCACGACGGCCCATTTCCTGCCTCGTCTCCCCGTCGACACATCGCGGCGGGCCACAACCTACGCGCGCGCTTCAGGCGACTACAAGCCTTCTGACCTGCAGTTTTCAGCCAACGCCCGCTGTGGTCGGCCGTCGTCGGGATGTGTTGCACGCGGTGGAACGAGGGTGCGCACCAACCGGGCGAGCCGGAAACGTGGTGCCCGGCCGGCGACGGACACTGCTTCGGGGGGCGACGCCGGCCGTCCACGCCCGTTTCCGTCCGGGCCCCGACGCCCGCCGTGCCCGGGCGCCCGGCCCCTTCCCATCGGAGGTACGCATGCTGTCGTTGCGCTCCCGCGCCGCACTGCTCACCAGCGCGGTCCTTCTGGGCGGTGGCGGCCTGATCGCCACCGCCCCGGCGGCCACCGCCGCCCCGGCCCTGCCCCACCACTTCACCTGCACCTACACCACTGCCGAGCCCCAACTCTCGGTCGGCTCCACGGGTGCCGCCGTCAAGCAGGCCCAGTGCCAGCTCAACAGCGTCCTGGACCGCCGGGTCGGCGTGGACGGGATCTTCGGCTCGGGCACCAAGAGCGCCACCATCGCCTTCCAGCAGTGCGCCGGCCTCAGCGCCGACGGCATCATCGGCCCGAACACCTGGTCCGCGCTCGACCGGTGGTGGCTGAACGACATCGACTGCCACAAGTGACCGGCTGCCGGGCCGGAAGCCGACAGCGCTCCGGCCCGGCGCTCGCCGCCCGGGACCAGCGTCGACGGACCGCCGCGGCCCTGCCGTCGGCTGCGGCGTGTGCGGCCCCGTTCCGGCATCGCGTGCACCCTGCCCGCGCCCGTGCCCGTCGCAGGCGCGGAACGGCGATGCGCCCGTGCCGGGCCGCCGTGTCCGCTTCCTGCGGCCACGGCCGGTTGCGGCGTACGACCGTCGCGCGGTCCGCCGTGCCGTCACACCCCCAGACCTCAGGACAGGAGTCGGATCATGGCCTCCCCGCGCCGTGCCCTGTTGACCTCGACCGTGTTGCTTGTCGTCGGCGGGGTCGCCACCGCGGAGTCATCCGCGGCCGCGCTGGCCCGCACGTCCGCCCCAGCGACCAGGAGCCTCGCCACCTGCGCCTACTACTCCGGCATCGGACCGGTCCAGTCCGGCAGGACCTATCCGGACCGGCGGGTGGCCGAAGTGCAGTGCCTGATCGACACCCGCACCAGCTACCGCCCGCCCCTCCCCGTCGACGGCATCTACGGCCCGCAGACCGAACGTGCGGTCATCGTGGTCCAACAGCATGCCGGGCTCACCCCCGACGGCGTCGTGGGCCCCGCCACCTGGGCGGCCCTGCGAGCCGGCGTCTGGTGGCAGGGGCTGTGTGGGAGGCCCCGGGCGGGGCACCGGAATGCTGAGGCGTTCCGCTGACGCGCGGACTCGCACCCGGAGGGTGTCGGAGGGCACATGGACGTGCTGGCCCGGCTGGACCGGTATCAGAGACGGCACCGGTGGGCGGGGATGCCGCTCGCGGTCGTGTACAAGTTCTTCGACGACCAGGCCACCTACCTGGCCGCACTGATGGCCTACTACGGCTTCGTCTCCCTCTTCCCGCTGCTGCTGTTCCTGGTCGCGGTCCTCAGTGCCGCCCTGCACGGCAATCCGCAGCTGCAGCACTCGATGCTGCACTCGGCGCTCAGCGAGTTTCCGGTGATCGGCGACCAACTCGGCCACAACATCCACTCGTTCCGCGGCAGCGGCGCCGCCGTCGCGGTGGGTGTCACCGGCAGCGTGTACGGCGCCCTCGGAATCGCCCAGGCGGTCCAGCACGCACTGAACAAGATCTTCGCGGTGCCGCGGCATGCCCGTCCCGACCCGCTGCGCTCACGGGTGAGGAGCCTGTACTTCCTGCTCCTGCTCGCGGCCGGCCTCTGCCTGACGACGGCGCTGTCCACCGCTGAATCCGCGGTCACCCTCTTCGGAACCCGCCTCGCCACAGGCATCAGGATCACCGTCGGAGTCGTGGCCGTCGGCCTCGACGCCGCCCTCCTCCTGCTGAGCTACCGGCTGATGACCAGACGCAAGCTGCCGCTGCGCGTGACGTACGGGCCGGCCCTGGGAGCCGCATGCGCCTGGCAGGCCCTGCAGTGGGGCGGCTCCTACTACGTCGGGCACGTGCTGCGGGGCGCCACGGCGACCTACGGCATGTTCGGCATCGTGCTCGGCCTGCTCGCCTGGATCTACCTCGCCGCCGCGGTGTACCTGACCACAGCGGAGATCATCGCCGTACGCTGCCTGCGGCTGTGGCCGCGCAGCCTGCTGACCCCCTTCACCGATCGCGTCCACCTCGCCACGGGTGACCTGCGCGCCTACCGCTCGTACGCGACCACGGAGTCCTTCAAGGGCTTCGAGAAGATCGACGTCCGCTTCGGCGAGCCTCCGCCGCCGGCCGTAGGAGACAAGGGACCCCCCTGATCCCGCTGTCCGACGGGCTTGTGAGCGGTCGTGCCCGTCCCGTCCCGCTGGGAGGCACACCGCCTTGAACGCGGTGACTATGAAGGAAGAGGCAGCAGGGCGCCGACGCGGCGCGCGCTCCCGCCGAGTGGGAGAGGAGAACGGCGTATGGGCAGCACGGGCCCCTCGCAGTCCGGTGCCCCGGGCCGGCCCCTGCCCGGTGCGGGCTCGTCGCCCACCGGCCTGCTCGACCTGCTGAGCGTCGCCGCGGTGGTACTGGACGCGCAGGGGCGCGTGGTGTTCTGGAGCCCCCAGGCGGAGGAATTGTTCGGCTACAGCGCGCAGGAGGCACTGGGCCGGTTCGCGGCGCGGCTGCTGGTCCACGAGGAGCACTGGGACCAGGTGATCGCGCTGTTCGCCCAGGTCATGGATTCCGGCACCGACTGGGCCGGGGCCTTTCCGGTCCGGCACAAGGACGGCACCGAACGGCTGGTGGAGTTCCGCAACATGCGGCTGCTCGACGATCTCGGGGACACCTACGCCCTGGGCCTGGCCGTGGACCAGGCGACCGTGGCACGGGTCGAGCGGGGCGTGGCCCTGTCGGCACGACTGGTCTCCCAGTCCCCGATCGGCCTGGCCATCCTCGACCCCGACCTGCGCTACGTGACCGTGAACCCGGCACTGGAACGCATCCACGGCATCTCCGCCGCCGAGCACCTGGGCCGGCGCGTCCGCGAGGTCCTGACCTTTCTGGACGCCGAGGCCATCGAGGCCCGTATGCGCCAGGTCCTGGAGACCGGCCGGCCGGTGTCCGACCGGTACGTCGTCGGCCGCACCACCGCCGACCAGGACCGCGAGTCCGCATGGTCCGTGTCGTACCACCGGCTGGACGACGCCACCGGCCGGGTGATCGGTCTGGCCACGTCCGTCATCGACATCACCGAACGCCACGAGGCCACCCTGGCGGCGACACGCGCCCGGAACCGCCTGGCCCTGATAGCCCACGCCTCCGCCTCCATCGGTACGACCCTCGACGTGGAGCGGACGGCGCGCGAGCTGGCCGGTGTCGTCGTACCCGACCTGGCCGACGTGGCCTCGATCCATGTGCTCGACAGCGTGCTGCGCGGACGCACCCCGCCGGACACCGGCCCTGCCCGCTTCCGTGTCACAGCCGTCGCCGCGGCGCCCTCCTGCGAAGCGGCACAGGCGGCGGCCGACGTGCCCGGAGGCCTCACGACGTACGACAGCGACCGTCTGATCACCCGGTGTGTGCGCACCCGCCGGCCGGTGCTGGTGGCCGAGACCACGAGCGGGGACCTGCGGCACATCGCCCGCACCGGCGAGGCCGCCGCCCTGCTGGAGGCGGCCGGTGTGCACTCCTACCTCGCGGTGCCGCTCCTGGCCCGCGGGGAGGTCCTGGGAGCGCTCAGCCTCGAACGCGTCCGCACGCCCGCTCCTTTCGACGAGGACGACACGCTCCTCGCCTGTGAACTGGCCGGCCGCGCCGCGACCTGCGTCGACAACGCCCGCTGGTACCAGAGCGTGCGCGACACCGCCCTCACCCTCCAGCGCCGCCTGCTTCCCGAGCTGCCGTCCCGGCTGCCCGGACTGGAGATCGCCTGCCGCTACCGGCCGGCCGGAGCCGTCAGCGAGATCGGCGGAGACTGGTTCGACGCCATGCGCCTGCCGGGCGACAGGACCGCTCTGGTCGTCGGGGACGTGATGGGCAGCGGTATCAACGCCGCCGCCAGCATGGGCCAACTGCGCAGCGCCACCCGTGCCTTCGCCGAGCTGGACCTCGACCCGGCAGAGGTTCTCCGCCACCTCGACCGCCTGACCGAGGACGTCGAGCACACCATCGCCACCTGCGTCTACTGCCGGTACGACCCGGAGCGGGACGAGTGCCGTATCAGCCTGGCCGGTCATCTGCCCCCGGCCCTGGTCCGCTCCGGCCGGTCGGCGGAGCTCCTCGATATCCCCTCCGGTGTGCCGCTGGGCGTCGGCGGCTGGGCCTTCGAGACGTCGGTCTTCCCCTTCCGGCCCGGCGACCAACTCGCTCTCTACACCGACGGCCTGGTCGAAACGCGCGGCGACCCGATCGACGCCCGCCTCGGCGTCCTCCGCGACGCCCTGACCGCGACGGCCGCCCGGGAACTGGGAGAGACGTGCGACCGGGTGCTGGAGACCCTCCGGCCGCGGGCCGGCGACGACGTCGCCCTCCTCCTGGCCCGCGCCCGGCACTGAACGACGCCGGAACGCCCGCCAGGGGCCCGGAGCGGGCCGGCTGCCCCTGCGCACGGGGCGCCGTTCCCGCCGGTGGGTGCGCGCCTTCCGTGCCTGCGGCGGCATGCCCGCGGCGCCCGGAGGTCCGCGGGCTCACACGTCGGGATCATCGAACTGGTCGAGGAGGAAGTCGACCGGTGTGTGGCCCGTGGCGGCGGTGCCGTCGTCGAGACGCTGCTCCGCCCAGATGACCTTGCCGCGGGTCGTGTACCGCGTTCCCCATCGCTGGGCGAACTGCGCCACCAGGAACAGCCCCCGTCCGCCCTCGTCCGTGGTCGCCGCCCGCCTCAGGCGCGGTGAGGTCCCGCTGCCGTCCGCGACCTCGCAGATCAGACAGCGTCCGTGCAGCAGCCGCACCCTGACCGGCGGCGAGCCGTACCGGATCGCGTTCGTGACCAGCTCGCTGAGGATCAGCTCCGTGGCGAACCCGGTCTCCGTCAGCCCCCACTCGCGCAACGTCCGCCTGCAGCGCGCCCGTACCGAGGGCACCAGCGCCGGGTCCTGCGGCACGTCCCACTCGGCCACGCGCGAGGGCGGGAACCGCAGGGTGCGGGCCGTCAGCAGCGCGATGTCGTCGCGGGAGTGCGACGGCTTCAGCGTGTCGATCACCGCCTGACACGTCTCCTCCGGGGTGCGGCCCCCGGATCCGTCCAACGCCCGGCGCAGCCTCTCCATCCCCATGTCGATGTCGTGGGTGCGGTCCTCCACGAGGCCGTCGGTGTACAGCACCAGTTGGGAGCCCTCCGGCAGGGACAGCTCGGTGGTCTCGAACGGGTAGCCGCCCAGGCCGAGCGGCGTCGAAGCCGGCACACCGGCACAGGCGACCGTGCCGTCCGGGCGCACCACCACCGGTTCCGGGTGTCCCGCACGGGCCATCGTGCAGACCCCCGTCACCGGGTCGTAGACCGCGTACAGACAGGTCGCCCCGGTCACCCCCTCCCCCTCGTGGCCCCCCGTGGCATCGCCGGTGTTCTCCTCGTTGTCCATGCGGACGACCAGGTCGTCCAGGTTCCCGAGCACCTCGTCCACGGGCAGGTCGAGGGTGGAGAAGTTGTGCACCGCGGTGCGCAGCCGGCCCATCGTCGCCGCCGCGTGCAAGCCGCGGCCGACGACGTCCCCCATCACCAGGGCCACCCGAGCGCACGGAAGCGGGATGATGTCGAACCAGTCCCCGCCCACCCCCGCCTCCGCGGGCAGATACCGCCAGGCCACCTCCAGTGCGTCCTGGTCCGGCTGCCCCCGTGGCAGCAGGCTGCGCTGCAGCGTCACCGCCATCGCGTGCTCGCGGGTGAATCTCCGGGCGTTGTCGATGGCCACCGCCGCCCGCGCGGCCAGCTCCTCCGCGAAGGTGAGATCCTCCGGCTCGAACGCCGGGGAGCCCGCCGTCCGGTAGAAGTTCACCACGCCCAGCGGTACGTTCCGTGCCCGCAGCGGCACGGTCACCAGCGAGCGCAACCCGCACTCCAGGGCCTTGCGGGCGCGCTCCGGATCCTGTTCCCGCCAGCCGGACGCCTGTCGCAGGTCCGCCTCCAGCATGACGCGTCGCTCCTGCAGCGTCCGCATCTGCGGGGTCCGGGCCGAGAACCTGATCGTCTCGCCCAGCGGATACACCGGCATCATGCGCTGTTCGCCGCCGATCGCCGTCCGGCGCAGCTGTCGCCAGCCCTCGGCCGTGGGCTCCCATCCCCGCAGGACCGCCTCGAGCAGGTCCACGGTCACCAGGTCGGCGAACTGGGGCGCCGCCACGTCGGCCAGCTCCTGGGCCGTACGCTCCACGTCCAGCATGGTCCCGATCCCCACCCCGGCCTCGTACAGCAGCTTCAGCCGCTCCCGCGCGACCTCGGCCCGCCCCGAGACCGCCGCCAGCTCCGTGGTGTCCCGCAGGGTCACCACGCTGCCCCCTTGCCCGGCGTGCGGGTACGTCGGCCGTTTGTTCACCAGCAGCAGCCGGTCCCCGGCGAGGTGCAGCTCGTCGTTGACCGGCTCCGGTGACGCCAGCAGACGCGTGATCGGCTCAGTCAGTCCCAGCTCCCCGACCGGGCGGTCCCGCACGTCCGCCGGCAGTCCGAGCAGCCGCGTCGCCTCGTCGTTGGCCAGCAGCAGTCGTCCGTCCGCTCCGGTGATCAGCACTCCCTCCCGCACCGCGTGCAGGACCGCGTCGTGGTGCTCGTACAGCTGCGCCAGCTCCGCCGGGGCCAGGCCGTGCGTCTGCCTGCGCAGCCGCCGGGACACCAGCGTCGTCCCCGCCACGGCCAGCGCCAGCGCGGCCGCGCCGGAGCCCAGGATGATCGGCAGCTGCGGCATCCACAGCGCCGCCACGTTCTTGACCGTGATTCCGGCCGAGACCAGGCCGACCACCTTGCCGTGCGAGTCGGTCACCGGGACCACTGCCTGCACGTCCGTCCCCCTGCCCGCGGGCAGGGGCGGCCCGCCGGCCTGCTCGACGACGGTACGGCCCTTCAGCGCCGGTGCGAGGGTGCCGACGAACTTCTTCCCGATCTCCCGCGGATAGGGGTACGTATAACGAATCCCCTTCGTGCTCAAGACGACGACGAAGTCCAAGCCCGCGCGCTTCCGCGCCGCCTCGGTCTGCGGCTGGAGCAGTGCCGTCGGGTCCCGGCTCCGCAGCGCCTCGGCCGTGCTCCGCGCACTGGCGAACGTCTGGGCAGCGACGACCGACTCACGACGCCCACGCTGCACCGCGTCACGCGCCGTCTGGAGCACCATGGCCGCCACCGCGGCCACCACCAGCAGGACCACGAGGACGACCTGCAGAAGGAACACCTGACCGGCCGCACTGCGCAGGTCCAGCAGGGAGGCCCGGCGTCGGTGCGAGCGTTCGACGGGCGGTTGACGTTCCGGGCTGCTGGGGCGCCCGGAAAATACCTCCATACACCCTTGATAGCACCACTGTGGGGAAGCCGAACTCCGGCCAAGCCCGCGGTGCGGTTGCCGCTTTCACGGAACGAAGCCCGTTATGCCCCGATAAGATAAATTTCGTGATCAGGACAGGACGGCCTCGACGCCACCGCCCTCCCCACGGTGGCCGACGCGAGACCGTACTGCTGTCCCCCGTGATCCTCACCGTCGTCATCACCGGCCTGGCCTTCGCCACCCCCAGGGAAATCGCCTTCAGCCGTCTCCTGCCGGCCGCACCCGCCCTCGCCGCCGCGATGTGGCCCGTGCTCCCGACGCTCCTGCTGGGGGCGTTCTGCCTGCTGGTCATGATCGGGCTCAGCCTCGTCTACGCCGATCTGGGAACGCCCTACACGGCGGCCGCGATCGTCGCGGTCACTTTGGCGGCGGCCTACACGAGCCGTCTCCGGCTCCAGCGAGAGGAGACCCTCTTCCAGATCCGGCTGGTGGCCGACGCGGCGCAGCAGGTCCTGCTGCGCCCGCTGCCGCGCCGTGTCCAGGACGTCGACATCGAGTCGCTGTATCTCGCGGCCCAGGAACAGGCCCGGATCGGAGGCGACTTCTACGAGGTGGCCGATACGCCGTACGGGGTTCGGCTGCTGATCGGTGACGTGCGCGGCAAGGGGCTGTCGGCGGTGGGGGCGGCGTCGGCGGTGATCAACTGCTTCAGGGAGAACGCGTACGACCAGCCCGACCTGCGGGGCATCATCCATCGCCTGGAGACCAGCATGTGCCGCTACAGCGTCGCGATCCTCGACCCGGAGCAGCCGGAGCACTTCGCCACCGCCCTGATCGCCGAGATCCCGTACGGCGGTGGGTATGTGAAGATCCTCAACTGCGGACACCCGCCGCCCCTGCTGATGCGGAACGGAGAGGTCCGTGTCCTCGAGCCCACCGTCCCCTCGCCGCCCCTCAACCTCGCGACACTCCTCGGGGACGACTACAACGTCGACACCGTCGCCTTCGCCTCGGGCGACCAGATGCTGCTCTACACCGACGGCGTAACGGAGACCCGGGACCGCGCCGGCACGTTCTTCCCGCTACCGGAGTGGATGCGGCAACTCGGCCCGGCGCCGCCCCGTGAGCTGCTCGACCGGCTGCACCGGGACCTCCTCCACTACAGCGGCGGACGGCTCGACGACGACATCGCGGCCGTCGCCGTCCGCTGCAGGCGCCCCGGGGTTCAAGAGCGCTCCGCGTAGGGGGCTGGAAGCGGTCGCGTCCGCTCCCGGCGAGAGGCCCCGGCACCGACGGGTGCGCCGCGCCCCCGGGACGGGGCCGGACGGCCCGCCGCGCAGCACATCGCCGCCGGAGCCGGGGCCGTCGGCCGCCGCGTCCACGCCTACCGCCCGGCGGGCGGCTGTTCCCCGTCGTGGACCGGCCGTCCGGCACCCCCGTCCTCGACACGCCGAGCCACCGGTTCGTGCCGACGGGGGGGAGGGGCCCCAGCCTGCCGGCCACGCTGCTCGGCCCGGCCGGTTCGACGACCCCGTCCTCCAGCCGGTCCAGGTGTGTGCCGCCTCGGTCTGGGCCGACCATGGAGGAAGGCGAAACGCCCGCCGGTACGGCACGTGCCAAGGCGCCGAGCGGGAAGGAAAATGAGGCATGGGCACGACGGACTCCTCCAGAGCAGGCGACGGCCGGTCGGTGACGGGCCCCGCCGCGCCGCCCAGCGGCCTGCTCGATCTGCTCAGCGTCGCCGCGGTGGTGCTGAACGCGGAGGGGCAGGTGGTCTTCTGGAGCCCCAAGGCCGAGGAACTGTTCGGCTACACCGCGGCGGAGGCGCTGGGTCAGCACGCGGCCCGGCTGACGGTCCACGAGGAGCACCGGGACGCGGTGATGAAGCTGTTCGCCGAGGTCATGGAATCCGGCACCGACTGGGCAGGGGCGTTCCCGGTCCGGCACAAGGACGGCAGCACCCGCCTGGTGGAGTTCCGCAACATGCGGCTGCTGGACGAGCTCGGTGACGTCTACGCCCTGGGCCTCGCCGCCGACCAGGGCGCTGTGGAGCGGGTCGAGCGAGATGCCGCCCTGGCCATGTGCCTGGTGTCCCAGTCCCCGGTCGGGCTGGCCATTCTGGGCCCTGACCTGCGGTATCTGACCGTGAATCCTGCTCTCGAACGCATCACCGGCCAGTCCGCCGCCGAACGTCTCGGCCGGTCGGCCGGCGAGGTCCTCAGCTTCCTGGACACCGACCCCGAGGCCCGTCTGCGCCGTGTCCTGGAGACGGGCGAGTCGGTGGTGGACCGGGACATCGTCTGCCGGCCCCCTGCCGATCCGGACCACGAGCACGCCTGGTCCGTCTCGTACTACCGGCTGGAGGACTCCGCCGGGCGGGTGCTGGGCCTCGCCTATTCCGTCATCGACGTCACCGAGCGGCATCAGGCCGCTGCCGAGGCGGCACAGGCCCGGCAACGGCTGACACTGATCGCCAGGGCTTCGGCCTCCGTGGGCACCACCCTCGATCTGGAAACGACAGCGCGTGAGCTCGCCGACGTGGTCGTACCGGTCCTGGCCGATGTGGCGGCCGTGGACGTGCTCGACAGCGCCCTGGACGGCCGGATGGCGCCGCCCGAGGGGCCGGCCCTCTTCCGCGCCCTCGCCGTCCGCGCGGCCGGCTCCGCCGAAGCGGTCCGCGCGGCCGACCCGCCCGGGGGACTCGCCTCCTACGACGACGACCGCCTGATCACCCAGTGCGTGCGCACCCGGCAGCCGGTACTGGTGCCCCACACCACCGGTCGGGATCTGGAGCGCATCGCCCGGCACGGCGAGGCCGCGGCCCTCCTCGCGGCGGCCGGTGTCCACTCCTACCTGGCCGTACCGCTCATGGCCCGGGGTGAGGTCCTCGGTGCCCTCGACCTGAAACGCATCCGGAACCCCGCACCCTTCGACGACGACGACGCGTTCCTGGCCTGGGAGTTGGCCGCCCGAGCCGCAGTCTGCATCGACAACGCCCGCGGGTACCAGGCCCAGCGCCAAGCGGCCCTCACGCTCCAGCGCAGCCTGCTCCCCGAGCCCCCGTCGCACCTGCCGGGCCTGGAGGTCGCCTGCCGGTACCAGCCTGCCGGTGCCACGAGCGAGATCGGCGGTGACTGGTACGACGCCATACCCCTCCGGGGTGACCGAACCGCCCTGGTCGTCGGGGACGTCATGGGCAGCGGCATCAAAGCCGCCGCCACCATGGGGCAACTCCGCAGCGCTGCCCGCGCCTTCGCCGAACTCGCCCTCGCCCCCGCCGAGGCCCTTCGTCACCTCGACCATCTGACGGAAGGGGTCGAGCAGACCATCACCACCTGCATCTACTGCGTCTACGACCCTCACCGGGGACAGTGCGAGATCTGCCTCGCCGGCCACCTGCCCCCGGCCCTGATGCGTCGCGGCCACCCGGCACAGCTTCTCGACCTCCCCACCGGCGCACCGCTGGGGGTCGGCGGGGTCCCCTTCGAGGCCACCACCATCCCCTTCCGCCCCGGCGACGCGCTGGCCCTTTACACCGACGGCCTGGTCGAGATCCGGAGCGAACCCATCGACACCCGCCTGGACACCCTCCTCGACGCCTTCAGCGCGACACATGGCCAGGATCTGGAAGACACCTGCGACCGCATCCTGGAAACCCTGCGTTCGCCCGGTGGAGAGGACGACGTCGCGCTGCTCATCGCCCGAGCCCAGTCCGCGGGAACCCGGCAGGCGAGGGCGACATGATCGACTTGAGTGCGCCGATCGTAGCCACCTTCCTCCTGTACGTGGCCGTCATGGTCGCAACAGGGGTCTGGGCCTACCGCCGCACTCACACCTTCGCCGACTTCGCCCTGGGGGGCCGCAGGCTCAGCGCGTTCGTCGCCGCCCTGTCCGCGGGAGCCAGTGACATGTCCGGCTGGCTGTTCCTCGCTCTTCCCGGAGCGGTGTACGCGGCCGGTGTCGGTGCCAGCTGGATCGCGGCCGGTCTGGTGGTCGGTACGTACCTCAACTGGCTGTTCGTCGCGCCGAGGCTGCGCACCTACACCGAGCGCGCCGGGAACGCCGTCAGCCTGTCCGCCTATCTGGAGGAACGGTTCGAGGACCGCACCCGGATGCTCCGGATGGTCTCGGCGGCGGTCACCCTCGTGTTCTTCACCGTCTACGTCGCCAGCGGGCTGGTGGCCGGCGGCGTACTGTTCGGGCACATCTTCGGCGTCAGCTTCGGGCTCGGAGTGACCCTGACCGCCCTGGTGATCGTCGTCTACTCGTGCCTGGGCGGCTTCCTCGCCGTGAGTCTGACCCACGTCATGCAGGCCACGCTGATGTTCCTCGCCCTGCTGGTGCTCCCCGCCGTCGGTATCGGGGCGCTCGGCGGCTTCGGGGCACTGCGCGACGCCCTCGACAGCAAGACCCCCGACCTGCTGGACATGGGTGCCAAGGTCGGCTACGCGGACGGGCGGTGGTCGGCGGGCGGGTCGCTCGGCGCCGTCGCGATCGTCTCGCTGCTCGCCTGGGGCCTGGGCTATTTCGGTCAGCCCCACATCCTGGCCCGTTTCATGGGCATCCGCAGCACCGACGCCATCCCGGCCGCCCGCCGTCTGGAAACCGGATGGGTCATCGTCGTACTCGCCGGTGCCACCCTCGTCGGCCTGGTGGGCATCGCCCGCACCGGCACGCCGCTGCACGACCCGCAGACGGTGTACATCAGTCTCAGCCGGACACTGCTCGACCCCTGGGGCGCCGGCGTCATGCTGATCGCCGTACTGGCCGCGATCATCTCGACCGCGGACAGCCAGCTCCTCGTGTCGTCCGTCGCCCTCACGGAGGACTTCTACCGCGCGTTCCTCAACCGGCGCGCCTCGGACAGGACACTGATCTGGGCCGGTCGGGCCGCCGTCGTCGCCGTGATCGTGGTGGCCTTCGCGATCGCGCTCCGGGGCGGCGGGCTGCTGGGCATCGTCGCCTACGCCTGGGCGGGCTTCGGAGCCGCGTTCGGGCCGGTCGTCCTCCTCTCGCTGTACTGGCCGCGCATGACCTGGGCCGGGGCCATGGCAGGGATCGTCTCGGGCGCGGCCACGGTACTGCTGTGGAAGAGGATCAATCCGCTGCTCGGTCCCTTCGAGTCGGGCATCTACGAGATGGTCCCGGGCGTCCTGGTCGCCACGGCCGCCGCACTGGTCTTCGGCAGGTTCGTCGGCCGGCCTCCGAAACGGGCCTTCTGGCGGATGCCGGGCGGCGGGATGAGCCAGCTGATGCTCACACCCTTCCTCACCCACGCGCCGGTCGGTATCGCCGTCCTCGACACGGACCTGCGGTACGTCTGGGTGAACGAACCACTGGCCCTCCGGGTCCCCCTCGAACGCAGGCTGGGCCGGCGGATGGCGGACGTGCTGCCGAAGGCGGAGGCCATGGCCTTCGAGGAGAAGATGCGCGGGGTCCTGGAGACCGGCACCCCGGTGATGGACTACGAATACCGCGGCCTCGGTCGCAGGGACCCCGACGCCGGCCGCGCGATCTCCGCGTCCTTCTTCGCGATGAAGGACCGCCACGGCCGGATCGTCGGCGTCTGGTACATGGTCATCGACGTCACCGAACGCTGGCGGGCCCAGGAACGCCTGGCCCTGCTCAACGACGCCGCCACCCGCATCGGCAGCACCCTGGACGTGACGCGGACCGCCCAGGAACTGGCCGACGACGCCGTGCCGTCCGTCGCCGACTTCGTCGCCGTGGACCTGCTGGACTCGGTCATGAGGGGTGAGGAGCCGGAGCCGGGGCCGGTCGGCATGGCGCCCGTCATCCGGCGCGCGGGGCAGCAGTCGGTGCGCGAGGGCTGCCCTGAGGGGAGTCTGACCGTGGGGGAGACGGTCCGGCGTGCCGCCTCGTCGCCCGTGACCCGCTGTCTGCTGGAGAGCAGGACCCTGGTGGAACGGATCCTGGACCGCGACGCCAGCCCGTGGGTGACCGAGGACGAGTCGGTGGGCGCCTCCTTCCGCGACTACGACTTCCGCTCGGTGATGGTGCTCCCGGTGCGGGCGCGTGGGGTCACCCTGGGCGCGGCGACGTTCGCGCGCTCCCGGCGGCGGGTCCCCTTCGAGGAGGACGACGTACGCCTCGCCGAGGAACTCGTCTCCCGCGCGGCGGTGTGCATCGACAACGCGCGTCGTTTCACCCGCGAGCGCACCGCGGCCCGTTCCATGCAGCGTTACCTGCTGCCGCAGGACCTGACGGGAGGTTCCGCGCTGGCGGTGGCGTCGTGGTACCTCCCGGCGGACGTCCCCAGTGGTGTGGGCGGCGACTGGTTCGACGTGATCCCGCTGTCCGGGGCACGGGTCGCGCTGGTCGTCGGGGACGTGGCCGGGCACGGCATCAACGCCGCGGCGACCATGGGACGCCTGCGCACCGCCGTACGCACGCTCGCCAACCTCGATCTCTCCCCGGACGAACTGCTGGCCCATCTGGACGACCTGGTCATCGGCCTCATGGGGCCGCAGGGCGACGACCCCTCGACGGCGACCCAGGACGAGGCCGCGGGTACCGCGTTCATGGGCGCCACCTGCCTGTACGCCGTCTACGACCCGGTCAGCAGGCGATGCACGCTGGCCCGGGCCGGTCACCTCCCACCGGTGATCGTCGGTCCGGGCGGTGGTGCCGACATCCCGGACCTGCCCGCCGGACCACCACTCGGCCTCGGCTACCTCCCCTTCCAGTCCGTCGAGCTGGAGCTGGCCGAGGGCAGCCTCATCGCGCTCTACACCGACGGCCTCATCCAGTCCTTCGACCGGGACATCGACACCGGACTCTCCCGACTGCGCACCGCCCTCGCGGTGCCCCGGCCGACACTGGAGGAGACCGGCCGCGGCGTGATCGACGACCTGCTGGCCGGTCCGCCGTCCGACGACGCGGCCCTGCTCCTGTCCCGGACCCGAGTCCTGGCCCCCGACCGGGTCGTCTCCTGGGACCTGCCCAGTGATCCGGCAGCCGTCGCGCACGCCCGCGCACTCGCGGGCCGGCAGCTGACGGAGTGGGGCATGCCCGATCTGACGTTCACCACGGAGCTCATCGTCAGCGAGCTGGTCACCAACGCCATCCGTCATGCGACCGGACCGGTCTGTCTCCGCCTGATCCGGGACCGTGGCCTGATCTGCGAGGTCTCCGACGCCAGCAGCACCTCGCCGCGCCTGCGCCACGCACGGACCACCGACGAGGGAGGGCGGGGCCTGCTGATCGTGGCCCAGCTCGCCCACCGGTGGGGCACTCGCTACACGGCGACCGGAAAGATCATCTGGACGGAGCAGGTCGTTCCGGCGGACACCGTCGCTCAGGTCCCGGCCGACCACTGATCGTGCGGGGCGTGGCGACCTGACGGATGCGGCGTGGGGTCGGACGGTCGCCCCGGGAACCTGAGCCGACAGTCGGTCAACTGCGCCGCTGTACTTGCCGGTTGAGGCGTCGGACCCTACATTAAACCCGACATTAAATCCACTTAACTGGATACTTAAGCGAGGGCTTCCGTGCCGCATCCCGCAAGACCGCGTATGCGCTGGACCAGCGCTGCCCTGGCCGTCCTCGCCGCCGTCGCGGCGCTGGCCGGGGGAGTGAACCCGGGGCCGGCCGAGGCGTCCGTCCCCCCGGTGCGCACCCAGCACCTCGAGTACTTCCCCGGACCCGCGGCCGAGCCGCGCCGGGTGACCGTCCCGCTGAGCGCCCTCGGCCGGAACGCCCGCCCGGCGCCGGACCTGCCGGGCACCCCGGTGGTGAAGGCGCTCCAGCGCACCGGACCGGTGTCCGGGCGGCTCGATCTGGTGGTGATGGGCGACGGCTACACGGCCGGCGAACAGCGCGAGTTCGCCGCCGACGCCGAGGAGAAGCTGGACGCGATCTTCGGTGTCGAGCCGTACCGGAGCTACCGGGGCCTGTTCAACATCTGGCTGGTCGACGCCGTCTCCCACGACTCCGGCGTCTCCGGTGACCCGGGGGCCGACGTGGTGAAGGACACCGCGCTCTCCTCGTCCTTCTTCTGTGACGGCGTCGAGCGCCTCCTGTGCGTCGACACCGACGAGGTCGCCCAGTACGCCGACCGGGCCCCGGGCGCCGACATCGTCTTCGTCATCGCCCACTCCGCCAAGTACGGCGGCGCGGGCTACTCCGCCGCCGACCTGCCGTCGGGCTCGGCCTTCCACGGGGTGGCGACCATGTCGTCCGGCAACGACAGGTCGTACCTCATAGGCGCCCACGAACTGGGCCACTCCATAGGCCACTTGGCCGACGAGTACCAGTACACGGGCTACGGCACCTACCCCTTCGCCGAGGAACCGCCCGCCGCCAACCTCACCATCCACCGTGACCCGGGCGCGACGAAGTGGTACCGCTGGCTCGGGGCCCAGGACCCGTCCGGTTCGGTCGTCGGCACGTACGAAGGCGGGGGGTACTACGAGGCGGGCGTCTACCGTCCGACCGAGACGTCCATCATGCGCTCCCTGGCCTCGACCGACTTCAACGACGTCGGCCGGGAGGCGATGATCGCCGGTTTCTACGCCGACGCGGACGCGCTGACCTCCTCCCTCCCCACCTCCCGGCCCATCGGGAAGGGGTGCCGGATCACGGTACGTCTCGCGCCGCTGACCGGTCTGGCCGACCCCGAACTGACCTGGTACGTCGACGGCAGACAGGTCCTGTGGGCGACGGGCGACCTGTCGGTGACGCCGCACGAACTGGGCGTCCGGGGCCGCGGCCACGAGGTCACGGCGACGGTGACCGACCACACGGCGGCGATACGCGACCCCGCGGTCCGGGCCGCGACGACCACTTCACTGACGTGGACGGTACGGTGACCCGGTGGCCGCACCCGGCAGCCTCACGCCCCCGGACCTCGGCGGTCCGGGCGTCTCGGCCGACCACGCCGACGGCGCCCGGACGCCTGTGTGTCACTGGATGGTCCAGCCCACGCTGCCGACCCCGGTGCTGTAGAACGCGCAGGAGCCCGTGGACTCGCCGTACTGCCCCGGGTTCAGCGTCACCCAGTTGCCCGAGACGTCCGGGGCCCAGCCGCAGACGATCTCGGCCCGGAAGGTGACGGTGTGGTCGGTGTTGTTCTGGCAGCCCGCGATGCCGACGTTGGGATCGTTGTTGTGCACCCAGCCGTCGCAGTCGACGGTCCCCGGGGCGGCGGCCTGCGCCGGAACCGCCACACCGGCGACGGTGAGCGCCACGGCGGAGACCGCGGTGGCCAGGCCGGCTGCCAGGATGCGCTTCCTGCTGTGCATGTGTACCCCCGTGAGGTCGAGTTGCTGTCTTCCTGGGATCAGTGAAGTCCACCGGCGGCCGGGCGTGAACCTGAGACATCCGAGGGTCCCCCTGCAGCAACCGGCCCTCTGTGCTCCAGCGGGGCGCGAAGCCAGAGCACGGGGTGGTTCCCCGCGGTGTCCGCGCCATCGGTACGGTCAAGAGGATGGATCTCCGAGGCGCTCTCGTGCCGTCCTCATACCGCCGGCGCCCGCGAGGCGAGGAGTGCCCTCTCCTGTTCCGAGAGCCGCAGCGCGCCGGCCGCGATGTTCTGCGCGAGGTGGCCGGGATCGCCGGTCCCTGGGATGCCCAGCACATGCGGTCCCTGGTGCAAGGTCCAGGCCAGACGGACTTGTGCGGTGGAAACCCCGTGTGCGCGGGCGACCGCACGCACCTCTTCGCTGTCCTGGGCCGCCGGCCCCGCCTCGCGCCCGGACCCGGCGATCGCGTAGAACGGAACGAAGGCGATGCCGAGTTCGCCGCAACGGCGCAGAAGGGCCCGGTCCTCGCTCGACGCGCCGATTCCGTACGGGTTCTGCACGCAGACGACAGGGGCGATGGCGAGGGCCTCGGTCAACTGCCCGGACGTGACGTTGGACAGGCCCAGGTGACGGATGACTCCCGCATCGCGCAGTTCGGCCAACGCACCGAAGTGATCGCTGATCGAGCCCGTCCGCCGGCTCGGTGGCACGCGCAGGTTCACCACGTCCAGGTGGTCCCGGCCGAGTTGCCGCAGGTTCTCCTCCACCTGGCCGCGCAACTGTTCGGGTGTCGCCCACCACCAGGCACCCGAGGGGTCACGGCCCGGCCAGACCTTGGTCGTGACGACCAGATCCTCCGGGTACGGTGCCAGTGCCCGGTTGATCAGCTCGTTCGCGGAACGCGTCGCCGAGAAGTAGAACGCGGCGGTGTCGATGTGGTTCACGCCCAGCTCGACAGCCCGCCGAAGCAGGGCGATCGACTGCTCGCGGTCACGCGGTGCGCCCTGGTCGAAGGGCGCGGTACCGGTCAGACGCATCGCGCCGAACCCGACGCGGTTGACGGGCAGATCACCGAGTCGCCAGGTACCGGCGGCTGCGGCAGGGGGCGTTCGTCGGCTCATGAGAAGGGTCTCCTCTTGGGGGCTGGGGCCGGGGGCCGGGGACCGGTGGTTGGTCCACTCGCGTCGGGACGTGCGTGCCCGGGCATGAAAAAAGCCTCCTCGGCGGATCGCAGTCCGCACCGAGAAGGCTCGCGTGTGTCAGTGATCTTAGCAGGGCAGCAGAGGCGTCTGCCGTGTCCGGCGGGCCGCGCCGCCACCGAACCCCTCCATGGACGTCACCCCGGAAGAACTCCGGCGGTGGCGCGGCGCGTTCGGTCACCGGGGTGGCGTGACGGCGTCGTGCCCTCCGGCCAGCCGCAGCGTCACCAGGGCCGCAACCCCGGCGGCGACACCGACGGTGAGCGCGGCCGGGACGCCGTCGCCGAGCCTCGCGAACAGGGCCAACGGCCCCCACATGCCGGCAGTGTCGTCCATCGTCATGTTCAGCACCTGGCTCGCCAGCAGTCCCAGTACGGTCGCGCAGACCGCGCCTGTCGCCATCGCCGGCACCGTGGTCCGGGTGAGCAGGCCGGGCAGCAGGCGCAGCGCCCACCAGACCACCGCCAGCATGACCACGTCGGCGGCCCGGTACAGCAGCCAGTGGCCGAGCGGCATGGTCGACGGGCCCGTCCAGCTGCCGAGCAGCAGCCACTGCCGCAGCAGGTCGCCGGGCTCGGACAGGAGCCCTGAACCGCTGAACGAGGTCTGGATCCTGGCCGCCACCGATCCGTACGAAAGGACCACCAGCGACAACGCGATCACCGCGGTCCCGGCGCTCGCGGCCCAGCGGGCGGCGCGCGGCGGCACAGTGCGCCGGGGCAGCGGGTCCGCGTCCTTCGCGCTGACACGCGCCACGAGCACCGTGAGCGGGGCGGTCACCAGGGCGACGGCCACCACGACAGGCCCGCTCGACGCGATCACCTCCGCGAGCTGCGGCAGGACCCGGTAACTGCCGTGTCCCCGGGATGCGATCAGCCACGGCGCGGAGACCGTCACGGCGAGCGTCGCGGCCACGGGGCCCCAGGCCCACAGCGCGAGCAGCGTGGCCGGCGTACGCCTCTGTGCCGGCGGGATCCTGCGGATCAGGAGCAGCGCGCCCGCCAGGAAGAAGAGGAAGACCGTCACGAACCTGATCTGCATCGCGGTGTGGTACAGATCGGCGTACTGGGTGCCCGCGCTCAAGGCGGCGTCCCCGGTCGTACCCGTGTCCGCGGGCCCGTCGTAGAACTGCACCGTCGCGGGGTCGTACGACCAGGGCGCGAGCCAGTGCCGGAGTTCGCTGACGGACTGAACGTCGAACACGCTCGTGGTGCCGCGCAGTTGCAGTGCCTGCGCGCTCGCCCCGGCCCACCACAGCAGCAGTGTGATCAGCAGGGCTCCGAGCAGTGCCGGTATCACCGCGCGCCGATATGTCACCTGCACGTGCCGTCCTCCATGCCGATCTTCACAGGTCTGTTCATGGCGGAGATTCTGTCGGTACCCGGCTGGCACTGCCTGAGTACGCGTACTCAGCGATAGCCCATTTGGCGGGTGGGCAGCTGGCGGCCGGCTTCGCGCTCGCGCTGCTCGTCGCGGTGCCCGGCAGCCCGCAAGCGGCCGGCGGAAGCTACACGTACGTCACGGCGGCCGGGCAGGGCTTCCGTGCCGACGGAGGGTGGGCGCTGGTCGGGGTCGGCGCCACCTGGGACGCGCCCACCGGCGTCCAGGCGTTGGGCTCCCCTCGCGGCCGGGGCGGTCGAGCCCCGCCGTCCGCTCGGGCCTGTCGACCGAGTCCCGGCCCGGACTCGCCGACGTCGCGTACAAGTGGTTCAGCTGGGGGACCTGAAGGTCGGTGACTGTCAACAGACCGGTGGGGACCTGCGGTTGTACGCGGACGGCCGCCTCACGTTCAGCGCGCGGGCCTGGACCGACTTCACCCTGGACGGCGAACGGCACCTATGAACCGGGCGTCTACGACGCCACGGTCAGGGTGACCCAGTGGGCTTCCTGCTGAACCGGCCCCACGCGACGGTGGAACGGCCGGCGCCTCTCCGACTCGCTCCCTTCCGGGCCGAGTTGGCGCCCTCTGTGAGGTGCCGGCCCTCCAGGTCCCGCCAGTTCCACCGGGGCCGGGATCCATGGCATGCGCACGCCCCGGACGAACGGCGCCCTCCCTGGGCTGTCCGGCATCCTTGCAGATGTGGCCGACGCTCATCTGTGATACCTGTGGCTCTATAGAGCGTCGTCTGCTTAGTAATGGGCAGGGTGGGAAGTCGGAGGTGCACAGCCCGCTGCCGGCGGACCGGTGGGGCGGGTGCCCGCTCGTCACCTGAGGAGTGCCGTGACCCTTCGTATCGGAGTGGAAGAGGAGTTCCACATCGTCGAGGTGGAGACGGGTCTGCTCGTGCCCCGAGCCGACACCGTGCTCAAGGAGCTGCCCGGACGGACCTTCACGACCGAGTTGCAGCAGGCGACGGTGGAGTCGAACAGCGAGGTGCACACGTCTCTGGACGGCGTGTACGGCGATGTCGTCGGCACCAGGCGACGGCTCGACACCGCGGCGACCGCGCACGGGCTCGCCGTGGTGGCCGCCGGAACGGTGCCGCTGGCCCGCACCGCGGACATCCGCCCCACTCCCGGTCACCGCTACCGGCGCATGGTCGACGAGTACCGCATGATCGCCGACGAGCAGCTGATCTGCGGAACCCACGTCCACGTCGACGCCGTCGACCGTGACCTGGCCGTACGCGTCATGTGCGAGCTGTCGCCGTGGCTGCACGTGCTGCTGGCCCTGTCCGCCAGCTCTCCCTTCTGGCTGGGCGCCGACACCGGCTATGCCAGCTGGCGGACCATGGTGTGGCAGCGCTGGCCCACCGCGGGGCCTCCGGGATGCTTCGCCGGCGCCGCTGAGTACGACGCGGCCGTACAGTGCCTCGTCGACTCCGGCGTCATCAGCGACCCGGGAATGATCTACTACGACATCCGGCCCTCCGACCACCAGCGGACCCTTGAACTGCGGATCTGCGACGCCTGCCCCCGCGCGGAAACGGTCGTGCTGATCGCCGGACTCTTCCGCGCCCTGGTGACCGAAGCCCATGAGCGGCTGGAAGCGGGGGGCGTCCCCGCCTGCGCCGGCCGACACGAGTGGCTGCGTGCCGCTGCCTGGCGGGCCGCACGCTCGGGCCTGGAAGGAAACCTGATCGACCCCGCAAGCCTGCACGAGGCGCCCGCGGCCCAGGTGGTCCGCAGCCTGCTGGCACGGGCGCGCCCGGCGCTCGAGGCCGCTGGGGACTGGCACACGGTCCGGGACCTGACGGACAGGGCACTCGCGGCCGGCAGCGCCGCGCACCGCCTGCGCCGTACGGCCGTGGCGGAGGACCTGCTGGCATGCACGGATCTGGCGATCGCGGAAACCAGAGGCGACGACCACCCGACTCCCCGGCCCGGTGCCGCCCCCGCCCGGCACGTCACCTCCCCGGGACGGCCCGCCGCGGAATCCTCCCCGGCCCGTCCGGCACGCATCGTCGGCCGCTGAGGCGTGCCGAGGACCTCAGCCGCCTCACCGACCCGCCCCCGTACCGTTCTCGTCGCGAAGGAAACAGCACCGTGTCCACCAGCCCCGAGCACATACCGACCGGCACACCGACGGGCGGGCCCGCGCTCACCGCACCGCCGCGCGACCCACGCGACCCGTACGCGCAGCGGGGAGGTGGTCGCGGATGTGCGGCTTGAGCGGGGAGATGCGCTTCGACGGCACGCCGCCCGACCTGGCGGCCGTCGAGCGCATGAGTGAACGGCTCGCCGCCCGCGGTCCCGACGGCCACGGGACCTGGTCGAGGGAGGCAGTGGCCCTGGGGCACCGCAGGCTGAAGATCATCGACCTCTCCGAGCGCGGCGCGCAGCCGATGACCGACGGCCGGCAGCAGCTGACCGGCGTCTTCAACGGGTGCATCTACAACTACGGGGAGCTGCGCCGGGAACTCAAGGCCCTCGGCCACCGGTTCCGGTCCACTTCCGACACCGAGGTCGTCCTCAAGGCGTACCAGGAGTGGGGGACCGCCTGCGTCGACCGGTTCTACGGCATGTTCGCCTTCGCCCTGGTCGAGCACCGGACCGGCCGGCTGATCCTGGGACGCGACCGGCTCGGCATCAAGCCCCTGTACCTGGCCGAGGCCCCCGGACGGCTGCGCTTCGCCTCCACGCTTCCCGCCCTGCTCGCGGCCGGGGGCGTCGACACCTCGCTGGACCCGGTCGCCGTGCACCAGTACCTCAGCTGGCACGCCACCGTGGCCGCACCCCGCACCGTCCTGGCCGGGGTGCGCAAGCTCCCCCCGGCCACCGTGCGGGTGGTCGAGCCGGACGGCACCAGCGAGGAACACTGCTACTGGCAGCCGTCGTACACGCGCCGCCCCGAGCACGCGGGCATGGGCCCCACCGAGTGGCGGGACGCGGTGCTGGACGCCCTGCGCACCGCCGTACGCCGGCGGATGGTGGCTGATGTGCCGGTCGGTGTCCTGCTCTCCGGCGGGCTGGATTCCAGCCTGATCGTGGCACTGCTGGCCGACGAGGGACAGCGGGACCTGGCGACGTTCAGCGTGGGCTTCGAGTCGGAGGGCGGCGACGAGGGGGACGAGTTCCGCTACTCCGATCTGGTCGCCAGGGAGTTCGCCACCGATCACCACCAGCTGGTGGTTCCCTCACGGCGGGTGTCGACGGCCCTGGACGCGGCGGTCCTGGCGATGAGCGAGCCGATGATGAGCCACGACGTGGTCGCGTTCCATCTGCTGTCCGAGGAGGTGGCCCGGCACGTGAAGGTCGTCCAGAGCGGGCAGGGCGCCGACGAGGTCTTCGCCGGCTACCACTGGTATCCCCGCCTCGCCGCCGTGGCCCGCGAGGAGGAACCGGAGAGGTATGCCGAGACGTACTTCGACCGGCCGCACGCCGACCTCGCGGCGATGGTGCAACCGCACATGCTGCCGCGGGAGGACGTCTCCGGGCGGTTCGTCCGGGAGCACATGGCGGTGCCGGGGGCCGAGACCGCTCTGGACGCCGCCCTGCGGCTCGACACGCATGTCATGCTGGTGGATGATCCGGTCAAACGGGTCGACAACATGACCATGGACTCGGGCCTGGAGGCCCGTGTGCCGTTCCTGGACCACGAGCTGGTGGAGCTGGCGGCCGCGTGCCCGCCGGAACTCAAGCTGGCCGACGGCGGCAAGGGTGTCCTGAAGGAGGCCGGCCGCAAACTCCTGCCCCACGAGGTGGTCGACCGCCCCAAGGGTTACTTCCCGGTGCCGGCGATCACCCACCTGGCCGGACCGGTCCTGGAAAGGGTGCGCGAGGCACTCACCGCCCCGGAGGCCAAGCGGCGCGGGCTCTTCCAGGACTCCTACGTCGCCGAACTCCTGGCGGCCCCCGACCGACACCGCACCAAGCGCGGAGCGAACGCGCTGTGGCAAGTGGCTTTGCTGGAGATATGGCTGCAGACGCACGGCATCTGACCGGGGAACCCCTCACGGAGAGCACGTTCGACACGGACGGCACCGCTGTCGAGCGGCCCGCCACCACGCAGCCGACGCGGACCGCCGACTCGCCGCCGCCGGCCCCGGACGGCCATGGCAGCGCCTTCGCCGCCCCCGCACCCGTCCCCCTGCCGGACGCCTCCGGGCCGCGCGACCCGACGACGCGGCTCATCGCGCACGGCTGCTGGTACCCCTCGGCCGACCCGGCCGGAACACAGGTCGCCTTCATCTGCGACCGAGGCGGTGTGCCCCAGCTGTGGGCGGGCCCCGTCGACGGCGACGCGGTGCGTCTGCTCGACGACGGACCCGATCCCGTCCGGGAGGTGTCCTGGTCGCCCGACGGCCGCTGGATCGCCTATACGACGGCCCCCGGCGGCGGTGAGCACACGAGGGTGCTGTGCGTACGCCCCGACGGCACAGGTCGGCACATCCTGGCCGGAGCCGAGCCGGGCAGCTCCGCCCACCTGGGCTGCTGGGCGCACGACGGATCGGCGGTCGCGGTCACCGTCGCGGTCCCCACCGCCGTACCCGCCCTGGACACCACGGCGGAGCCCGGAACGGCCGGCCCCGGTCCGGCGGCCGGTCGCCTGCCGGAGCACTGGCAGGGGCGGATGGGAGATGCGGAACTCCTCGGTGCGGCGCCCCACACCGACCCCGGGCTCGCACTGGCGTCACCCCCCGTGACGGTCGAGACGCGGGTCATGGGCGCTCCGGGGGAGGCGCACATCGCCCCGTCGGCCGGGTTCGGCGACGGACTGTCGGCCTATCTCATCGACCCCGACGGCGTGGCCGCCGCCGTCCTGCTCGCGACCGAACAGGACGCGGCGACGCTCCGCGTGTGCGATCTCAGCCGTGACGGCGGACTGGCGCTGCTGCGCCGGGGACCGCGCGGGCGGCGCGAGGCCGTCGTGCTGCGCACCGCCGACCACGTGACGACCTGTGTGGTGCCGGTGGCCGACGGCGACCCGTGGATCGGCAGCTTCTCACCCCGCGCGGACACCCTGTGGCTGCGCAGCAACGCCCACCGGGAGTTCGCGGTCCTGCTCGCCGCCGGCCTCGACGCGGAAGGGGAGCCGTGCGGCTGGTCCGTCGGGGCTTCGCGCGAGGACTGCGACCTGGAGCTGCTGCGCTGCGCCCACGACGGCAGTGCCGCCGTGCTGGCCTGGAACGTCCGGGGCCTGAGCGAGCTGGAGGTCCTCGACACGGACCCGTCCGGTGCGGCCGGGGCCGCCACCGGTCCGTCCCGGCCGGTGCCCCTGCCCCACGAAGTGGTCACCCGCATCGCCAACGCTGGCCCCGGGCTGCTGCTGGCCCTGTCCGGGTCGCGGCGGCGCCCCGGCATCTGGTGGTTTCCCGAGGGAGTGACCTCGGTGCGCACCCCGTGGTCGTCCCGGGACGAGGACGCCGTTCCCCCGGGCCGCCCGCCGGTACGGCCGGTCCCGCTCCGGCCCACCGCGCGTGACGGGCTGCAGCTGAACGGCTGGTACTACCGCGCACCGGGGCGCGGCCCGGGCGAACCGGCCCCCTGCGTCATCCATCTGCACGGCGGCCCCGAGGAGCAGGAGCGCCCGGTCCTGTCCCCGCTGTACCACGAGATCCTCGGCCGAGGACTGGACGTCTTCGCCCCCGACGTACGCGGGTCGTCCGGATACGGCCGGTCGTTCGTCGACGCCGACCTGGGAAGGGGCCGGTTCGCGGCGCTCGACGACGTGGCGGACTGCGCCGCCCACGCGGTGCTCGCCGGCCCGGCCGATCCCGCCCGGCTGGCGGTCATGGGCCGCTCGTACGGCGGCTATCTCACCTTCGCCTCTCTGGTCTGGCACCCGGACCTGTTCCGCACCGGCGTGGCGGTGTGCGGCATGTCCGACTTCGCGACGTTCTTCGAGGGCACCGAACCCTGGATCGCCCAGTCGGCGGCCAACAAGTACGGCCACCCGGTGGCCGACCGCGAACTGCTGCACGCCCTGTCACCCATGAGCCGCATCGACGCACTGCGCGTGCCGGTCCTCGCCGTGCACGGTGAGCACGACACCAATGTGCCGCCGGGGGAGTCGGAACAGTTCGTACGGGCGGCACGCGAGCGCGGTCTGACCGCCGAAGTGCTCACGCTGCGCGACGAGGGACATGACTTTCTGCGGGCCGACAACCGGCGGCTCTTCCGCCGTGCCGCCGCCGACTGGTTGCAGCGGCACCTGACCGGACGATGAGTTGCCCTCCTCCCCCGTGCTGCCGGCCGTACCGTCGTATCCCCCGTCGGAAACGGGCCGGCAGGAAGGAGGGCGGCATCACTATCTCTGTTCGAAAGGGCGAATGCAACTCGCCCATTCCCTTTCTCATCTCGCGAGAAGTTCTAGGTTAAATCTTCTCGGTGAATGAGAAGAGAATGGCTCTTTCTCGGCTCGTGAGAAATGTGTACAGGGCATGGTTCCGGGGTCGGAATGGGCACCCGGATGCCCTAGCCTGTCGGCGTACGCATCCGGCCCGTGTTGATAGGAGTACCGTGCGCGCGATTGTCATGAGGGAATTCGGCGGCCCTGAGGTTCTGCGGCTGGAAGAGGTTCCCGACCCCGAGCCCGCGCGTGGACAGACCCTGCTCGACGTGAGACTCGCGGGTGTTAATTACGCGGATGTCCACGTTCGTGGAAATACCTACCTCGCGCCGGTCGAACTGCCGTACATCCCCGGCAACGAGGTGGTCGGCACCACGCCGGACGGCAGGCGTGTCGTGGCGCTGACGCAGGGCGGCGGCTATGCGGAGAAGGCCGCCGTGCACCGCAGGCTGCACTGGGAGATCCCGGACGACCTCACCGACGAACAGGCGGTTCCCCTGGCTCTGCAGGGGAACAGCGCGTACCACCTCCTGTTCACCGTCGCCGGGATCACCAAGGGGGAGACGGTCGTCATCCCCGCCGCGGCCGGGGGCGTGGGCTCGCTGGCCGTCCAGCTCGCGCACGCCGCGGGCGCCCGCGTCGTGGCTCTCGCCAGCACCGCCGAGAAGCGTCGGCTGGCCCTGGAACTCGGGGCGGCGGCAGCCGTCGACTCCTCCGACGAGGACGGGCTGGCGGAACGGATCCTGGACGCGGCAGGAGGGCCGGTGCACGCCGCGCTGGAGATGACCGGCGGCAGGACGCTGCAGCAGACTCTCGACGTACTGGCCCCGCGCGGCCGCCTCGCCGTGTACGGCTTCGCCGGCGGAGAGCTGGCCGACGTCCCCGCGCACACACTGCTCCAGAAGTCCGTCACCGCCGCCGGGTTCTGGCTCCCCCACCTGTACACCGACCGGACGCTCCCGCTGACGGCGTCCATGAGGCTGCTCTTCGACGCCGTCGGCAACGGCACGCTGAAGATCGTCGGCGGTGGCACCTTCCCGCTGGCCGACGCGGCCAAGGCGCACAGCATGCTCAACAACAGGACCGGCATGGGCAAGTTCAGCCTCGATACGGTCACACCATAGTCTTGGTGCCCAGCGTGTACGGGTGACACCGGCACCGGTACGGGTGCGCCCACGGAAGGGCGCGCGGGCGGGACGAAGGGGGTACGGCCGATGAGTGGGCAGCGTGGCAGCGGGACCGGTTACGCCGACCGTTTCATGCGAGTGCAGCAGGCGTTCATCACTCTGGGGCCCGGTGCCCACCGGCTGTCCGCGATCGCCAAGGCCGCCGATCTCGATGACTCCACCACCGGCCGCATGCTGACCGCCGGCACCTACAACAGCACCTTCGTCCGGGTCGACCGAGGCCTGTACCAGCTCGGCAGCACGGTCGCCGACCTGGGGCTCCACGCGCTCTCCGAGGACAAACTCTCCGGTGACGAGGCCACCCACGTGCTGCGGGGCCTGCGGGAGGCGACCGACAGCGGTCTGGTCTTCCTGTACATGAGAGCCCCGTTCGGGATAGCGGGCAGGCAGTGCCTGGACATGGCGGTGGGGGATTCCGACCTGGTCGAACTCGGCATGACACCGCGCGACGTCCTGTCCGTCACACGGTCGCTGCGCACCGGTGCCTCGGGCCGGACGATCCTCGCCTACCTGCCCGCCCGGATCCAGGAGCGCGTCGCCGCCGACCCGGTCCCGCAGGAGGCGGGCCCCGGCGTCATCCGGGACGGCGACGAGCTGCTCGCCTCACTCGCCGAGATCCGTGACCAGGGTTACGCCCTCGGGCGCGAGGAGTGCATGGCGAAGTGGAACTCCGTCGCCGCCCCCGTCATCTGGGACGGTGCCATCTGGGGGGCGGTCCTGCTGCTCAAGCCCGTCGACGTCATGCCGGAAGCCCCCCAGCGGTATGTCCACGCCACCATCACCGCGGCGGCCAGGCTCAGCCGGCTCGGCGGAGCCTGGCCGGCCGACTGACCACCACTCACGTCGTGAGTACGGCGGCGGCCCTGCGGGGCGGCGGCGCGCAGGGCCGCCGCCCGCGGGCATCGCCGCTAGCGCAGGTCGACGACCGTGCGCAGTTTGCCGCTGGTCGCCGTGCGCTCGAACTCCTCCCGCCGGGCGTTCTGCACGGACAGCGACAGCAGTCCCTCCGTCTCCGCCGAGGCGAGTTCCGCCACCTCGGCGGTGAGGGCGGCCCGGGCGGCCTCGGGGTCGGGCGCGTACTCCTCGTCGAGCCGGACCGTCAGCCGCTCCCGGCCGGCACCCGGCGCCACCACCAGCTGCGCTTCGCCGTGATAGCCGAGCCGTTCCTCCAGTGCCCGCACGACGCGCCGGTAGTTGACGAAGTACGTGCCCACGCGGACGACGTCGCCGTAGCGTCCGAGCAGTTCCAGGCGGGGCACGTGGCTGCCGCACGCGCACGGGCCCTGCACCGCCCGTCCCAGGTCACCGATCTCGTAGCGCTCCAGTCGCTGGCCGGACCGCGCCAGGGAGGTGAACACCAGCCGTCCGGGTTCGCCCGGCGCCACCGTCCGGTCCTCGTGCGGGTCGAGGATCTCCAGCGTGTGCAGGTCGGTCAGCACGTGATGGACCGAGCCGTCGCCGGACGCGCACTGGTAGCCCAACGGCCCCAGGTCGGTGCTGCCGTACGCCGCGGAGCGGATCACCTCGACCCCGAACTCCTCGCGCAGCACCCTGCGTTGCTCGGTGGTGAAGTGCTCGCCGCCGTAGAAGACCTTCCGGACGCCGCCGTAGGCGCGGAACCGGTCCGCCTCGGCGTGGAAGAGCTGCCACAGGTAGGACGGCATACCGAAGACGGTGTCCGCCCGGTGCGTGACCAGCGCCTCGGCCACCGCGGCGTGGTCGGGGCCCGCGGCGATCGGGAGCTGGGTGGCGTTCAGCCGTTCCAGGATGGAGAAGAAGCTGATGAAGCTGCCGTACATCCCGCCGCAGTAGAACAGGTTGGCCGCCCGGTCACGGGCCGGGTCGAAGCCGGCCGTGAGCAGTCCGTCCGCCGCGGCGCGCATCTGGTTGTCGTAGTCGTCGCAGGTGAACACCGACAGCGCGGGCGCGCCCGTGGAGCCTCCGCTGCGGAAGTACAGCTGCGCATGGCGTGGGTCCAGGGCGGCGAGTGCGCGCTGCACGCCCTCCTTGCCGAGCAGCGGCGCGTCCGGCGCCGGGGGCAGGACCGGTGGCGCCACCAGGTCGTCCAGGCAGGCCACCGTACCGAACCGCGCGTCAGCGGCGCGCACGCTCACCCGGCGGCTGTAGCGCTGCAACGCGTAGACACCGTCGTGCGGTTCCCCCTCGTAGCCCTCCAGCATGGAGCCGACCGGGGTGACGCGGGTGACGCCCGCCGCGAACAGCGCGCGGGACAGCACGGCCACGTCCGCGCGGTCGCCCCCGACCGCCGCGGTCTGCAGGTAGCGGCGCATGGGACGGAGGGTCGCGGTGACCGCGTGCCGGGGCAGGGGCTTGACCCAGACACTGCGGTGCAGCGGGGAGGCGTCGAGCGCGGGCCGGGTGTCGGCCAGCACCCGCCAGGAACCGTCCTCGGCGCGGAACACCCGGGTCAGACCCAGGTGTTGTTCGAGCCGGGCGAGCCGCTCCACGGTGGTGATCTCCGCCTGCTCGGCCGTGCCGGGCGGGGTGGACGCCGGCCGTGCGGCGGACGCCTTCGCGAGCCGCTCGGCGAACCGTCCGGCGACGGCGAACAGCTCCTCGCTGTCGTCGGTGTCGAGGTACACCACCTGGGGGCTGGAACACGCCTGCTGTTCGAGCCGGCAGACGTCCTCGGCGAGCGCGTCGAGGACACCGTCGTCGGACGCGGCCCGCCCGGTCAGATAGGCGAAGGAGATGCGGTGGCCCCACTCGACCACCCGGCAGCCGGGCGGCGCCAGTTCGCCCGCCGCGCGCACCGCGTCCTCGCCGCCCCACACCGCGATCGCGTCGGCCTGCCCGCACAGTGCCTCCAGCCAGTCGCGGCGCGAGGACGGGAAGCGCAGGGCGATGACGCGTTCGGCGGTCAGCCCCGAGGGGTCGGCGGCACCGATCGCGGCGAGCAGGTCGAGGGCGAGAGCCGAATCCGAGCTGCTGGTCTTGAGCACGTTCACGTTGCCCGCCAGCAGTCCCTCCACGACGCTCAGCGGTGCCACGGCCGCGGCGTTGCCCGGCGCGATGTGCACCAGCAGGCCGACGGGCGCCCACGCCTCGTACACCGTCTCGCGGGCGTCCGGCCGGGTCAGCCGCTCCGGGCGCAGGCCGCCCAGTTCCCGCCGCAGCTTGCGTTCCAGCGCCTCCCGGGAGAGCACGGCGGCCAGCTCGGCCAGGACGGCCGCGGCCTCGTCGGCCGGCAGGTGCCCGGCGAGGCGGCCGTACAGGGCGGAGGCCGGATCGGCCAGGTCGCGGCCGACCGTGGCGCAGGCGCCGAGCACCACGTCGGTGGGCAGGGGACGCGTCAGGACCCGCCCGGCCAGCTCCGGCAGCCCGGCGAGCCGCCGGCCGGCCTCGGCCTCGTCGATGAACTCGCCCTGCCACAGGTGGAGTTCGGGGTGGGGTACGGGGTGGAGTACGGAGGCGGTCACGACATTCCCTTCATCAGTTCGGCGGCGGCCACCGCACAGCTGCGGTTGCGGCTCACCCCGGCCCGGCCGTGCACGGTGAACCAGTCGGTGGACAGCGGGCAGGGACACTCCTCGCCCGGGTGCAGCGACGCGAGGTCGCCCATCACCACGCTGTGCGCGGGCACGGAGGTGATGTAGGGACTGACCAGGTGCAGAAAACCGCGTTCGCCGTACGGCAGGGGGCGCAGCGTCCCGGTGTCGCGAACAGCCGCCCGCGACCACACGGGCACGTGCAGCCGGTGGTGCGCGCACTCCACGTACGGCACACAGTGCTCGACCGAGCCGAAGGTGTCGCGCACGCGGTCCCCCGGCACACCGAGAAGCTCGGTGACCTCGGCGTAGAACGCCTCCTTGGCGATCTGCCGGTCGGCGTGGCCCTTCCAGCCGCCGCCGAGCACCACCAGCGATCCCTCGGGCAGGGTGAGCGGCGGCAGGCCCATCGCCCGCATCCGCTCCAGGGTGAAGTAGAGGAACGCCGGGAAGCCCAGGATGCGGACCGGTACGCCGTCCTCGGCGTAGCGCTGGAGGGCCGCGATGCAGCCGTGCACGTCGAACTCGTGGCCGGTGCCGGTGTGCCGCAGGGCGTGCGTGGTGTGCCGGGCCGGGGCGAAGTCGCACAGGTAGTTGTCCGTGAAGGACGTGCCCAGCTTCAGCGACGGCGCCGGCTCGTAGCTGTACAGCAGGTAGTTCACCGGCTGTTCGGGGGTGATCCAGCCGTAGTGGTCGAAGATCCGGGCCACCATGCGCTGGGCCGAGCGGATGGTCCACTCGTCGAAGAACATCTGCGACTTCTGGCCGGTGGTGCCCGAGGAGGTCAGATGCAGGAACACCTCCTCGCGCGGGATCGAGAGGACCTCGTGACGCTTGAAGAAGGCGGCGGGCACCAGGGGGGCGCGCACTCCGTCGCCGACGGTGGGCGCGGGTGTCTCCGCCGGGTCCTGGAGCAGGGCGGCGAAGAAGGAGGAGCGGCGCGCGTGCCAGGCGTGGGTCTGCGCCATGGCGGCGGCGAACAGTTCGTCGGCGGCGGGGCCGTGGGCGTACGGCTCCGTCAGGTCGCAGAGCCGCTGTACATGGCCGAGCGCCGCCGGGTCGGGAACCTCGACGGGAGCGAGATGGGGTTTCATCGGGACACCTCGTGAAGGGGCAGATAGGTGGCGGTCCAGGCACTCAGGTAGGCGCCGAGGTACGGCTGGAGCAGGGGGCTGACCGCGGTGGTGCGGAAGTCGATCTGACGGCTGGTCCGCGACAGCACCACGTAGTCGTGGAGGCGGTCGCGGATGCGGCGCATCGCCGGGTAGACCGCGCTCGGCACGAACCCCGACGCGACGAACACCTCCAGGGCCTCGGTGTCGGCCAGCGGCAGCAACGCCTCCGCGTAGTCCGCGCCGGCCCGGGTGACCGCGGCCATCAGCGCCTCCAGGGCGCCGGCCACCGCGGCCGGCCGGGGATGGACGGCGACGAGGGCACAGCTTCCCGCCACGGCGTCGAGGTCCGCGTACGCCTCGAAGCTGCCGTCGGCGGCGACCAGGACCGCGTTGGGTGTGTGCAGCGGGAAGAAGCGGTCGCCGGCCTCCGGGAACAGCTCCAGGAAGCGGCGCCGCACGAAGGCCGGGGCGGTGATCAGCTCGATCGGCTCGGCGCCGGTGGCCGCGTCCACCGCGGGGCGGGAGGGGACGCGCCGGATGCCGGCGCAGTCGATGCCCACGCCGGCGGACACGGCGGCCAGCAGCGGCGACAGCCGTTCGGGCACGCTCGCCACCGGTTCGCGGTGTTCCAGCACACCGTCGGCGTAGCGGGCGAACAGCGCCAGGGTTTCGCACCCCTCGACCTCGACGGCGTTCGGCAGCAGGCCGAGGGGCCGGAAGCCGTTGCGCACGGCCACCTGTTGCGGTCCCTCGGTGACCAGGCGGACGGTGGCGTACACCGAGTCGAGGCCGCCGGCGCCGAAGGCCTCGGCGCAGACCGCCCCGGTCAACCGGGAGGCGAGCCCGCCGCCGCGATGGCCGGGGTGCACGGCGAGACCGACCAGCTTTCCGATGCGGCTGCCCGGGTCGGTCACCACGACGGCGGAACCCACCAGGGCACCGCCGGCGGTGCGGGCGGTGAGCCAGTGCGCGGTGCCGCCGGTGATCAGCCGGCGCATGACGACCGGGTCGCTGCCGAGCGGCACCGGATAACCGTGCCCGTACACCTCGAAGTACAACTGCCGCAGTTCGGCGATGTCCTGGGCGCGGGCGGGGGAGAGGGCGGCGGTCACGACGCCGCTCCCGCCGGCTCCTGTACGACGGGAGTCCGCTCGGCTTCGGCGTCGGACCGGCGGCCCAGCCACCACAGCGCCAGCGCCACCGGCACCAGACCCGCGCCCTGGACCAGGCAGAGGGTGCGGGCGGCCAGATGGTCGCCCAGCGCGCCGAAGACGAGCGAGGAGACGGGGAAGGTGGCACCGAGCAGCGCCTGCATGACCGCGAAGAACCCCGGCTTGTCGGCGGCGGGCACCAGCCGCTGGAACAGCGCGACGAACCGCACGCCGATCACACCGACGCACCAGCCGGCGACGGCCATCGAGACGACCGCCGCCGCATGCCCGGCGAACAGCCCCGGAAGGCCCAGGGCCGTGGCCATGACCGCGAGGCACGCACTGCCGACGGCGACCGGGCGACCGGGCAGTCGCCCGCCGCTGAAGGATCCGACCAGGGTGCCCGCGCCGAGGGCCGCCTCCAGGGAGGCCACGGTCGAGCCGGTGGCGTGCAGCACCTCCCGGGTGTACAGCGGCATGACGACGTAGACGGCGGTGGTGAAGACGTTGGCGGCGGCGAAACAGACCAGCACCCGGCGGATGAAGGGCAGACCGGCCAGGATCTGGCGCAGCGTGCGCCGCCTTCCGGAGGCCTCGTCTCCCTCTCCGGACCCCGCCCCGGTCCGCGGGAAGCGGGTGGAGCCGACCAGCAGGGCGGCGAGCAGGTACGCCGCGGCACAAGCGGCGACGACGGCGGCCAGCGAGCCCGCGTCGACGACGAGCGGGCCGAGCAGTCCTCCGCACAGCCCGGCGACGGACTGGGTGGACAGCTCGAATCCGGTGGCCGACTCGATGTCGGCGTCCTCGACGAGTTCCGGTACCGAGGTGGTCAGGCACGGATCGAACACCGCCTGACAGGCGGCCAGCGCCAGCCCGACCGCGTAGGCGGCCGCCACGGGCAGCAGTCCGGCGTACGCCACGACGGCCGCCGTGCCCGCCACCGCCCCCGCCACGGCCGCCGCGCCGGCCAGCACCGCGCGGTGTGCGCGGCGGGCCACGATGCCCGCGACCACCGGAGCGAACGCGACCGCGGGCAGCGTGCTCACCATGAGGAACAGGCCCGAGGCGAGGCCGCGGTGCTCGCCGCCCGCGAAGCCGACGAGCCACCAGACGGCGCCGACCTGGAACATTCTGCTCGCCGCCTGGGTGAGGAGCTGACCGGCCCAGACCCTGCCGAAGGACGGATTGCGCAGGACGAGGGGCGGACGCCGCACACGCGTGGGGGTCGGGCTCATGAGTGCGGCCGTTCGTCGACGACGCGGATGAGCTTGCCCGAGCGGGAGTTGACCGCGAGGTCCCGGTGCCGCACCCATTCGACGGTCAGCGGGTTCACGTGACCGGCGGCGGTCGCGGTCGTGTACAGGGGGCGTTGCGCGAGGAGCGCGGCCACGACGGACTCGCCCAGCCCGGTGTGGTCCTTGCCCGGATCGGCGACCGCGAGCCGCAGGACGAGCCCGTCGCGGCCGTCCCACCGCCGCACGACGAGCTGCAGCCCGGTCACCTCGCCCGAGAGGTCGGCGGCTGTGACGACGTGATGGACGTCCTCGGTGTACAGGGAGACGGGACCGACCCGCACGCCCTCCTCGGCGCGGCCGAGGATGCGGAAGACACCGGCGTCCCGGTCGACCCACTCGGCCCGGTCGCCCGCCGGGTAGCGGAGCACCGGCATGAGCCGCCTGCGCAGGTCGGTGACGACGAGCCGCCCGGGCACACCGTTCGCCTCGACGGGGCGGTCGGTCTCGTCGCAGAGGATCTCGACCACCGTGTACGGGGTGAACGTGCGGTGCACGCGCGGGTCGTCGCCGGGCACGGCCTCGCCGAGGAGCCCGGCGTCCACGCTCGCATACCCGAGGGAGCGCGGCTGTGCGTTCGGGAACGCGGCCCGCAGGAGGGGGAGTTGGTCGCCGAAGAGGCATTCCCCGCCGAAGAACAGCAGTTCCACGTCCGGCAGTGTCCGGCCGGCCGAGCCGAGGCGCTCGGCGAGCGAGCACAGCGTGGTCGGGGTACCGGCGACCACCTGGACCCGGAACTCCTCCAGGGTCGCCGCGGTGGACTCCCAGGGTGCCGCGCCGCCGATGGGCAGGCGGACGTTGGCCACGGGGGAGCGGTGCAGCGAGTCGAGGACGAAGCTGAAGCTGGCGTACAGGTCACCCGCGTAGAAGAGGTCCGCCACGCGGTGACCGGGGCGCAGTCCCGCACGGACCAGCCCGGCACCGAAGGCGGTCGTGAACTCCCGCCACTCCGTGCGGGTGTAGTAGGAGAACTTCGGCGACCCGGTGGTCCCGCCGCTGCGGAAGACGACCGCTTCGTCCAGCGGGGCGGTCAGCAGCCGGTTGTCACGGGGCGAATTGGCCCGCCAGAAATCGGCCTGGGGTACCACCGGAAGGTCCGTGAGCCGAGTGACGTGCTCGGGCAGCCCGGAGTAGAGCTCACGGTAGAAAGGCGAGTGGGCGCGGGCGAAACATATGAGTTCCGCAAAAGGTTGAACGGGCATCAATTCCTGCTCAAAGGCGTGGACCGCCGGCACGGCACAGCACCGGCGAGGTGCGACGGAGGCGGTCACCCAGGGTGGGCGTGGACCGTGTCGCTGAGGGTGTGAAAATGCGGCGCGCCCATGACGAACGGGGCGTCCGGTGCACCAGGATATCTCACTATGCGGGACGGACTTGCGTTAACCGGCCACGCGTACAAGGGGTTTGACGCCTCGTGGATGTATCGCGGAGCGTTTCGGTTCCTTCAAGCGCCGAGACGGTGATCACACTCACCTGGTCATGCATAACCGTTTGTTGAAGGCTGGTGAAGGACGCCTTATGGAAAGCGGTTGGGAAGGTCCGCCGATATGCGGCCGGAATGCGACTCTGTTTCCACCCGGACCGACTCGTCGGCCACTCCGGTGTGCCGAGCCGGACCCCGGGTGGGAGCATCAGGGGATGTCCCTCGTGAGCAAGCTGCAGATCAAGCCGGGTCAGAGTGTCGTGGTACTGGGCAGGCCCGGCGACGTCCACCTGGAGGTCGAGGCCACGGACGACGCGGCTTCCGCCGACGCGGTGCTCGCCTTCGTGACCACGTCCGGTGACCTTCTCGGGGCGGGTGCGCGGGCGGCGCTCGCCGCCGCGCAGCGCGATGCCCTCGCCTGGGTGGCCTATCCGAAGGGCGGGAAGCTCGGCACCGATCTGAACCGCGACACCCTGGCCGCCGCGCTCTCCGAGCGGGGCGTGCGGCCCGTGCGGCAGGTGGCCATCGACGACACCTGGTCGGCCCTCCGGTTCCGGCCCGCCGGCTGATCCCCGGCAGTCTCGGTCGCACCACGTCTCAAGTCGTACGGTGGGCTGCCCGTGATCCTCCGCAGGAAGGATGTAGGGCACACCCATGGTCGACGACGATGACCGGGCGAGGTCCGGACACGGGGTCCGGACCGCAGGGAAGGGACACCCCTTGCGCATCGTCCGGCTCGTCGGAACCGTCCTGGGTACGACACTTGCGCTGACCGCCACGGCACCGGTCGCACTGGCGGACGCCAGACCGGCCACGAAGGCGTCCGAATCCCCTTTACGCAGCGGGAAGTTGGACGACGCGGCGCTCGACTCCGGCCTCCGCGCCGTCCATGACGCGGGCATGTACGGCATCTACTCCTCCGTACGTGACGGCTCCCAGCGGTGGACCGGCGCGGCCGGCGTCGCCGACGTGAACACCGGGCGCCCCGTCCGGCCGGGCATGCTCCACCGGGTGGGCAGCGTCAGCAAGGCCTTCACGTCCGTCGCCCTCCTCCAGCAGGTGGAGCGCGGCCGCCTGCGCCTCGACGCGCCCATCGGCGACTACCTCCCCGACCTGGTCCCGGGCGAGCGCGGCCACGAGATCACGGTCCGCATGCTCCTGAACCACACGAGCGGCATCGGCGACTACATCGTCGGCGCCTTCCCGTCGCTCGCCCGCGGTTCGACGGCCAGCCTCGACGAGGACCGCTTCCGCTCCATCCGTCCCGAGGAACTGGTCCGCCTCGGACTCGAGGCCCCGGCCACCGGCAAGCCCGGCGAGAAGTGGTCGTACTCCAACACCAACTACGTCATCGCCGGGCTCCTCTTGGAGAAGCTGACCGGCCAGGACGCCGAGGCCTACATCACCCGCCACGTCATCGCCCGGGCCGGCCTGCGCCACACCTCGTTCCCGCGCACCCCCCACATCCAGGGGCCGCACGCCCGCATGTACGAGTCGTTCTACGGCCTGATCAACCCGCCGCGCGACTACAGCGACTACGACATGTCCTGGGCGTACACCGCGGGTGCGCTGGTCTCCACCACCGACGACCTCAACCGTTTCTACCGCGCCCTGCTGGGCGGCAAGCTGATCGGCCCGGCCGCCCTGCGGGAGATGCAGCGCACCGTCCCGACGGGCGACGGCACGAACTACGGTCTGGGTATCTTCAGCGTCGACTTCCCTGGCTGCGGGCGCTTCTGGGGTCACGACGGCGCGGTCTTCGGCGCCGGCACCCTCGTCCTCTCCAGCCCGGACGGCAGGCGCCAGGCGGCCCTGGGCTGGAACCTCATGAAGTACGAGCGCCTCAAGTCCGACGGTTCCGGGTTTGAAGACAGCCCGATCGACGACGCCCTCGACCGCCAGGTCGTACGCGCCCTGTGTCCGGCGACCCCGCCCGCCGAGTCCCACTCGGCGACGGCGCTGCCCCGGACGGTGCTGCCCACCGTGGACCTGGCGCCGGGGGCGTGGGCCAGGGTCCTGCGCTGACACGGCGTCCCGCCCCGCCGCACCTGCGGCGCCCGGGGCAGGACCTCCACGCGCGCCGCTCCCCACACTCAGCTGTGGGGAGCGGCGCGTCGGCGGGCGGCTACACCCTCTCGGCACCGCCCGGTGCCGGCACCACGGACGCGCCGGCCGCGGCAGACTGTCCGGGCAGGGTGAGGAAGAGGGTCATGCCGGCGCTCGCCAGATAGAGCCCGGCGAAGATCCACATCACCCCCTGGACGCCGAGCGGCCCGAGGAAGAGGGCGACCACCGCCGGGCCGACGAACGTGCTGGCCCCGGCGCCGAGGTTGAGTGCCGACATCGCCTGCCCCTTGTGCTCCGGTGCCAGCGAGGGCATGAGCGCGGACAGCGGTACGTAACCGGCGAGCGTCGCGCCGAAGAGGCTCACCAGGACCATGGCCAGCGGGAAGCTGTCGCCGGAGGCCACGGTGCCGTAGTAGAGCAGCAGCGTGGTGACCGCGCAGCCCACCCCGCCGAACCAGGCGACGGTGCGCTGCCAGCCGAGGCGGTCGCCGACCAGACCGAAGAGCAGGTTGAAGAAGATGTTGGTGGCGAACATCGCCGACAGCAGCCGCAGCCACTCGGTCAGGGAGAAGCCCAGCGTGTCGGTGAAGAACACGGGCAGGAAGACCAGGAACCCGAACTGTGCCGCGGTGTTGACGGTGCGCACCACCGCGCCGACCCCGATGCGCGGGTTGCGCCAGATGATGGAGAGCGAGCCGAGCAGCGTGGCCACCGGACGCTCACCGGTGGGCGCCAGCCGGTTCCCGCCCGTCGGCTCGCGCACCAGGAGCAGCGTGATCAGACCGCCCGCGACCACCAGGGCCAGTGCGAACCACAGGGTGCGGTACGTGCCCATCCACGGCACCGTGAAGCTGGCGACCAGTGAGCCGAGCGTGGGCAGCCCGCCGGTGAAGGCGAACCAGAACCAGCCCACGGCGGAGCCGAGCCGGTGCCGGGGCGTCACCGCCGTCACCCAGACCAGGAACCCGTAGGCGAACAGCGGATACCCGAATCCGCGCAGACCATAGGTGGTCAGCAGCAGCCAGTAGTGGTGCGTCGGGACGGCGAGGCCGAGAAAGGCCACCTGCAGCGCGGCCCAGACGGCGAGGCCCAGCATCATCACACGGCGCGGGCCCCACAGGTCGGAGAGCGCCCCGGAGAACCAGGCGGAGATGCTCGCCGTGACACCGTAGACGGTGAACAGCAGTGCCACGCGTTCCTTGGAGATGCCCTCGTCCAGCAGATAGGGCGAGAGAAATCCCGATTCCACACCATCGCCGATCATGAAGATCAGAACACCGAGAAAACCCCAGGACAGGGCCTTCGGAATGCCTATTCGGTCCAGGAATGTGCGGGGTCCGCTTTCTGTGGCTCTGGCAGCGGAATTCAGGGGGACGGTCACGGCGGCCACCTTCTTGGGAAATGGGGAGAGCGGAGTGCCGTACGGCGTGGGACCGATGAAAAGTCCGGTCCGGGGCGGGGTCAATCCGTCATCGGAAAGACCTCGCCGGCCGTGTGACCCGTGGTGTTAAGTCGCCCGTCCGTCGCTGTGCGGACAGTCCGGGACCGAGCGCGTCGCCGCAGATCAGAACGGTGTGCGGGCTGCCGCGGACTGTGGTGCGCCGAGTGAGAACCGTGTGATGTTCACGTGGCGAGGTGCGGCCGGGGTGTTCCGGGTGCCGGGGAGACGGTGCGGACGTGAACTCCGTTGTCGCGCAGTCGCCGTACCTCTCCCGCGGGAGCGGCGTCGTCGACGAGGACCAGGTCGAAGTCGGTGAGCGGGGCGAGCGCGTACAGACCCTGGTTGGCGAACTTGGTGTGGTCGATGATCAGCACCCGGCGCGAGGCGGCGGCCATCATGGCCCGTTTGACCTGCACCGTCTCGGGCGACATGTGGTAGCAGCGGCCGCCGGTCACCGCCGTCGTGGACATGAACAGCACGTCCGCCCGGAACGCCTCCACGCTGTGCGCGGTGTGCACACCCATGAAGGCGTCGTAGGCCGGGAAGTAGGTGCCGCCCAGCGCGACCAGTGCCACGCCGGGTTCGCGGGCCAGCGCCGAGATGGCCGGCAGCGAGTTGCTGATCGCCGTGATCGGGGTGTGCTCCGGCAGGTGCCGGACCAGGTGCAGACAGGTCGTGGAGTCGTCGATCATCACGACCTGGCCGGGCGCGAGTTCCTCGGCGGCGGCGCGCGCCAGCAGCTGCTTGGTGTGCACCATTGTCGACAGGCGTTCGCCGGCGCTGCCGTGGAACTGTGTCGAGGGCAGACAGCTCGCCCCGCCGCGCACTTTGCGCAGCCACCCCTGGGCCTGCAGGGCGTCCAGATCACGGTGGATGGTCATGACGCTCACGCCGAACTCGGCCGCGAGGTCGGTGGTGCGGACGAACCCCTTGCTCGTGACGAGTTCGCGCATCTGGCTCCGACGCCCCTCCTGGGCGTCCGTCCGGGCGTCCGGACCGGCCATGGCAGCGGCTCCTTCCTGCGAAGAGGCTCATGAGATTCCCACATGAACGTAACACGGGCCGGGCGGGCCCTGGCCTGGGCGGTGCCCCGGTGAGCGGCGTACGCGCAGGGTGGCGCGCCGGATCCGGCAGGGAAATTAACACGGCGCGCGGGGCCGGCCGCGGGATAAGTCGCGGTGCCGATTGACGGCCTCTTCCGATCCGCGTTTCCTGATTTCTGCGAGCCGCCCGGGGCCGGACCGTTCGATCCGACAGATCCGTTCCGCGGGCGCGGGCCTTTGCGAAGGGGCAGGTATTGCAGTCATGTCGGTTCTCACCATCGACGTCGGAACCTCGGTCATCAAATCCGTCGTGTTCGACGACCAGGGCCGGGAGCTGGCGGTCTCCCGCATCGGCACCGAGGTGCTGCGGCCCCGTCCCGGCTGGGCCGAGCAGGACATGGACGCGGTGTGGAACGGGGTCGTGCACACCGTGCGCGGCGTCCTGTCCCAGCCCGGCCCCGCCCAGGACCCGGTCTGGCTGGTGAGCTTCACCGCCCAGGGCGACGGGTGCTGGCTCGTGGACGGCGACGGACGTCCCACCGGCCCGGCGATCCTGTGGTCCGACGGGCGCGCCGGCGACCTGCTCACCCGGTGGCAGGCCGACGGAGTCCTGGAGCAGGCGTTCCGCCGCAACGGCTCGCTCACCTGCGGCGGCATGCCGAACGCGGTGCTCAGCTGGTTCGCCGAGCACGACCCGGAGAGACTGCGGCGCTCCCGGACCGCGCTGACGGCGGCCGGCTGGCTGTTCCTGAAGCTCACCGGGGTCACCGCCATCGACGAGTCCGACGCCTCGGCACCCTTCCTCGACCACACCACCGGCGCGTACGACCCCGTGATCCTCGACCTCTTCGCGATGAAGTGGGCCGAGCCGCTGCTGCCACGGATCCTCGGCGAGCACGAGCGCATCGCCGAGATCACCCACCACACCGCCGCCGAACTCGGCCTGCCCGCCGGGCTGCCCGTCGTCATGGCCCCCTACGACATCGCCGCCACCGCCCGCGGTGCCGGAGCCGTCAACCCCGGCCAGGCGTGCGCCATCCTCGGCACCACCCTGTGCACCGAGATCGTCACCCGCGAGCCGGACACGAGCGGGGAGCCGTGCGGCATCAACATCGCCTATCGCGGTCGCGAACGCATCCTGCGCGCCTTCCCCACCCTCTCCGGCACCGAGGTCCTCGACTGGGCCTGCCGCACCCTCGCCGTCGAGGACCCCGCCGCCCTCGGCAGGCTCGCCTTCGGCACCGAACCGGGGGCGGCCGGACTGGCGTTCCTGCCGTACCTCTCGCCCGCCGGTGAGCGCGCCCCGTTCCTGGACCCGCACGCCCGCGGCGCCTTCTGGGGCCTGTCCCTCGACCACACCCCCGCCCATGTCGCCCGCGCCGTCTTCGAGGGACTGTCCCTCGTCGTCCGCGACTGCCTGGCCGCGTCCGGGACCGACGTCCACGAACTACGCCTGTGCGGCGGCGGCTCCGCCAGCGACGCCTGGTGCGGACTCATCGCGGACGTCACCGGCGTGCCGACGGCCCGCGGCGCCGACACCGAACTGGGCGCCAAGGGCGCGTTCCTGACCGGTCTCGTCCTCACGGGGGCGGAGACCAGCATGCACAGCGCCGCAGCCAAGTACGTCCGCATGCGCGCGAGCTGGGAACCGGACCCCGGACGTGCCGCGTTCTACGACGGCCTCTACGACACATACCTGACCTGGCGCGACGCCGCCCGCTCCCTCGGCTGGGCCCCCGTGCCCGCGGCTGTGTCCGCCCCGTCGCCCGCTGCCGTACCGGCCGCCTCCCCGGCCCGCACCCCGGAGACTCCGCATGTCTGACGCCCTGTCACCCGATGCCGTCCACCTCGGACTCGACCTCGGCACCCAGAGCGCCCGCGCGGTCGCCGTGGACGGCACCGGCCGGCTGCTGGGGGCAGCCTCCCGACCGCTGACCGGCCGCCGTGACGGCGTACGCCACGAGCAGGACCCCGAGCAGTGGTGGTCCGCACTCGCCGCCGCCGGCCGCGAGGCCCTGACCGGCATCGAACCGCGCCGGGTGCGGGGCCTGGCCGTGGACGCCACGTCCGGGACCGTGCTCCTGGCCGACTCCGCGGGCATCCCCCTCACCCCGGGCCTCATGTACGACGACCGCCGGGCCGACGCGTACGCCGACCGCGTCAACGCCCGCGGCGCGCGGGTGTGGGAGAAGCTCGGCTACCGCGCCATGCAGCCGTCCTGGGCACTGCCCAAACTGCTCTGGCTGCTGGACGACCCGAGCCGGTGGGGCGACCGGCGCCTCCCGGCAGGGGCCCGGCTGCTGCACCAGGCCGATCTGATCACCTGGCGCCTCGCCGGACACCAGGTCCCCAGCGACGCCAGCCACGCCCTGAAGACGGGCTACGACCTGGTCGCCGAGCGGTGGCCCGACGCCGAACTGGACGCGCTCGGCGTCCCGAGCGGCCTGCTGCCCGACGTCGTACGGCCCGGAACGGTCCTGGGCACGGTGTGCACCGAGGCCGCCGAGACCACCGGCATCCCCGCCGGCACCCCCATCACCGCGGGCATGACCGACGGCTGCGCGGCACAGATCGGAGCCGGCGCGCTCACCCCCGGCTCCTGGAACTCCGTGCTGGGCACCACCCTGGTGTGCAAGGGCGCGAGCCCCCACCTCGTCCGCGATCCCGGTGGTGTGGTGTACTGCCACCGCGGCCCCGGCGGCACCTGGCTGCCCGGCGGGGCCTCCAGCAGCGGCGCCGGCGTCCTCGCGCACCGCTTCCCCGCGGCGAGCCCCGCCGACCTCGACACGCTGACCGCGCGGGCCGCCGCGACCGGCTCCACCGCCGTCGTCTATCCGCTGGTCGGCTCCGGCGGAGAGCGCTTCCCGTTCCGCGCTCCCGGCGCCGAATCCTTCGTCCTGGGCGAACCCTCGGGCGACGCGGAGGAGTTCCACGCCTGCCTGCTGGGCGTGGCGTTGCTCGAACGGCTCTGCTTCGACTACCTCGACCACCTCGGCGCCCCGGTCGACGGCCCGCTCACGTTCACCGGCGGCGGGGCCCGCAACCGCTACTGGGCGCAGCTGCGCGCCGACGTGCTCGGCCGCCCCGCCCGGCTGCCGGAGCAGGCCGAGAGCGCCCTCGGCATGGCGGTGCTCGCCGCCACCGCCTCGGGTGCCACGCTGGAGGAGGCCGCCGGCGCCATGGTGCGGCTGCGCGACGAACTCCGCCCCGACCCCGCCCGTACCGCCCGCCTGCTCCCCGTCTACCTCGATTTCGTCGACGCGCTGGTCCGCCGCGGCTGGCTGGCACCGGCCGTGGCCGACCACGCGCGCGGAAGGGCCCTCCCGTGACCGACTTCGTCCTCGTCCGCCATGGGGAGACCGTCTGGCACGCGGAGAACCGCTACGCGGGCCGCACCGACGTGCCGCTCACCGAGCTCGGCCGCCGGCAGGCCGCCGAGCTGGGGATGTGGGCCGCCGGACAGCACCTGGACGCCGTACTCTGCTCACCGCTGTCCCGGGCCCGGCAGACCGCCGAGCCCGCGGCGACCGCCCTCGGCCTCACGCCCTGGGTCGACGAGCGCCTCTACGAGGTGGACTTCGGCCGCGGCGACGGTCTCACCCGCGCCGAGATGGCCGAGGCCTTCCCCGAGGCACTCGCCGCCTTCCTCGCCGACCCGGTCGCCCACCATCTGCCCGGCGGAGAGCACCCCGCCACCGCGGCGGACCGTGCGGTCGACTGCCTTCAGGAGGCCGCGCACAAGCTTCCCGACGGGCGTGTCCTCGTCGTGGCCCACTCCACTCTGCTGCGCCTGGTGCTGTGCCGGCTGCTCGGCATTCCCCTCGCGCGCTACCGCCAGGTCTTCCCCGCCCTGCACAACGGCGCCCTGACCGAACTGCGGCTGCGCGACGGCCAGGCGTCCCTGCTCCGCCTCAACGCCCCCGTTCGCTGATCCCTCGCTCTCCGGGAGAACCACCGTGCCCACCACCGTCCTCGCCGCCGGCGACCACTTCGTCCTGCCCGGGCTGCTCGCACAGGAACTGCGCGCCGCCGCGCCCGCCGGCCTCGACCTGGACATCCGGCAGCTCCAACTGCCGTGGCCGCACACCCCGTTCGTGCAGGTCGCCGAGGTCGACGAGGCGTCCGGAACCGAGGAGGAGATGATCGAGGCGCTGCGCGGCGTACGGATCTGTGTCACCCAGATGGCACCGCTCACCGAACGGGTGCTGGCCGCCTGCCCCGATCTGGAGCTGTTCTGCGTCAGCCGGGGCGGACCGGTCAACGCCAACCTGGAGGCCGCCACCCGCCACGGCGTCGCCGTCTGCTACGCCCCGGGCCGCAACGCCGTCGCCACGGCGGAGCACACCCTGGCGCTCGTCCTCGCCGCGGCCCGCGGGATCGGCGACGTCCACACCGACCTGAAGCAGGGCACCTGGCGTGGCGACTACTACGACTACACGCGCTGCGGTGCCGAGATCGACGGCTCGGTCGTGGGCCTGGTGGGCTTCGGCGCCATCGGCTCGCGCGTCGCCCGGGTCCTGACCGCGATGGGGGCCACGGTCCTCGTCCACGACCCCTATGTGCCGCCGGAGGCGGTGCGGGGCGTCGCACGGCTCGTGTCCCTGGACGAACTGCTGAGCCGCTCCCGGATCGTCTCCCTGCACGCGCGCGTGACGGACGAGACCCGCGGCATGATCGGACAGGCCCAGATCGCGGCGATGCCGCGCGGCTCCGTCCTCGTCAACTGCGCCCGGGGTGCCCTGGTCGACTACGACGCGGTGTGCGACGCGCTCGACTCGGGACATCTGGCAGCCGCCGGCTTCGACGTGTTCCCCGTCGAACCGGTACCGGCCGGTTCGCGCCTGCTGTCCACCCCGGGCGTGATCCTCACCCCGCACATCGCCGGCGCGAGCCGTGAGGTCGCCCACAAGGCCGCCCGGATCGTCGCCGCGGACGCCGCCCGTTTCCTCCGCGGCGCGCCACTGGCCCACTGCGCCAACCCCGAGGCGTTGAAGGGCTGACGCGGCGCCCCGCCTTCCGCGCGTGTCAGTCCGCGTGTCAGGAGGCAGCTCGATCCTCCTCCGTGCACGCGACCGCCCGTACCGGGCCCGTCGTATCCGGCGCGCCGGTGCAGGTGACGGCGGCGCGTCGCGTGCGAGGTGGCCGGCGGGCCGGGCGTGCGGGTGCCCGAGCGCGGCGTGCCGCCCGGGGTCCTTCCGCGCAACGGGCCGTGCACGGAGCCGTGGCCGGAGCGGGCGGAACGCTCCGCTGTTCGCGCGGCGGCGGCCACCGTATCCCGCCGAGGGCGGACCGGTGTCCCCGGACGGTCCCGGAGGCGTGGCCCGGTCCGACGGCCGACGTCGGCGCACGGGCCGGCCCGTCGGCCCTCCTCACGCGGGCGGACACCGGGCCGGCCCCACCCCATGGAGCCGGGGTGGCCCGGCGTTTCTCCCCAGGGGCCCGCCCGCCCCGTTGGATCCGGTGCCGGCAGGCCCGCATCAGTGCCCGGCGGACCCTTCGGGGCGCGCGTGGCGCGGCAGCAGGAACGCGAGCAGGAAGGTCAGGGCGAGCATGCCGTCGACGATCCACAGCACCGTCTTCATGACGGAGCCGAAACCGCTCCGGAAGGCCGACGACGTGGTGGTCCGCAGCGCGCCGGGTATCCGGGCGGCGGCCTGGGGTGAGGTGACGGCCGCGCGGGTGTCCCGCTCCAGGCGCGCGCAGGACGCCGGGGCCGTGGCGGGGTCCTTGGCCACGGCGCGGTCCGAGGCGCATGTGCGCAGGTCGGCCACGAGGCGCTCCTGAGCGGCGGGCGTGACGTGCGCGGCGGCGAGCTGTCCGCGCAGCGCGCCGGAGTGGTGGCCGACGGCGGTGGCGATCCCACCGCCCAGCAGACCGAAGAACACGGTGCCGAGGAGGGCCACCCCGAAAGCGCCGCCGAGCTGCTGCATCGCGGTCATCGTGCCGGACGCCGAACCCGTCTCGTGCTGCTCGACGCTGGCGAGCACGATGTCGAAGAACGGCGCCATGAGCAGGCCCATCCCGACGCCGGTGACGAGCAGCGACGGCACGAGCTGCCAGGGGCCGACGTCGGACCCCACCCTGTCGAGGGTCAGCCACACCCCGAACACACCGGCCGCCATGACCAGCGTGCCGGCCTGCAGGACGGCCCGTCCGAACCGGGCGACACCCTGAGCGGCCCCGAACCCGACGATCATGCCGCCCGAGCAGGGCACCATCACGAGTCCCGCCTTCAGCGGCGAGTAACCGAGACCGATCTGGGTGTAGAGGTTGAACACCAGCATGAAGCCCTGCATGGTCGAGAAGAACACCAGCCCGAGGGTCATGCCGCCGCTGAAACCCCGCTTGCGGAACAGGCCGGGGACGACCAGCGGGTCCCGGCCCGCCTTGCTGCGGCGTACCTCGTAGACGCCGAAGGCGATGAAGACGACCACCGAGGCGGCCATCATCAGGAACGTCCACCCGGACCAGTCGTACTCACGGCCTTGGACCAGCGGGAAGATGATGAGCAGCGCGGCCAGGGAGACCAGGAGCATGCCGGGGATGTCGAGGCGCGGCTTGGTGCCGGACAGGCTCCTCGGCAGATAGCGCAGGGCACCGAGGAAGGCGGCGACGCCCAGCGGCAGGTTGATCAGGAAGATCATCCGCCAGCCGGTGCCGAGGTAGTCGGCGTCCACGAGCCAGCCCGCCAGGACCGGCCCGCACACCGAGGACAGTCCCATGACCGGGCCGAACATGCCGAAGGCCTTCTGCGACTCCTGCGGCGGGAACATCTCCTTGATCATGCCGAGGCCCTGCGGCAGCATCACCGCGCCGAACAGTCCCTGTACGACGCGTGCGGCGATCAGCATCTCGGGTGACACGGACAGCGCGCACAGCAGCGATCCCACGGTGAAGCCGGCGGCTCCCACCAGGAACATCCGGTGGCGCCCGTGAATGTCCCCGAGCCGTCCGCCGGTGACGAGCCCGACGGCCATCGAGAGCGTGTACGCGGCGGCGAGCCACTGCAGTGTGGAGGCGCCGCCGCCGAGGTCGGCCCGCATGGACGGGCCGGCGATGTTCGTGACGACGGCGTCGAGGAGGTCCATCACCTCGGCCGCGAGGATGACGAAGAGAGCAGCCCAGCGCCATCGGTAGGGCGCTGGAGAGTCGGCGGGCGTCTCGACGGACGCGACACCGGTGGTGGACATCGGAACCCCCTGGGCAGAACAGTGTTCAATGAGAGAACGGCGTTCATCAAGATATAGCGCAATCTGCGGGCAGCGACAAGCTATATCGCGTCTGGCACTGAACGCCGCTCAGTGCCGGAGAACACTGTTCTCCCCGAGACCTAGACTGGCCGCATGACCGACGAGGCCTCCGACGCCCGCAACTCCCCTCCGGCGTCCCCCTGGGACCGCGAGCGGCGGGCGCGCACCCACGTGATGCGCAGGCGCGAGCCGCTGTCGCGCGAACGGGTCGTCGAGGCCGCCTTCACCGTGCTGGACCGCCAGGGGCTCGACGGCCTGTCGATGCGTCAGGTGGCGTCCGAGCTGGGCGTCACGGTCTCCGCCCTCTACGTCCACGTCAGCTCCAAGGACGACCTCCTGGAGCTGATGTACACGCGGCTCTTCGACGGCTTCACCCTGCCCGAACCCGACCCGGAACGGTGGCGGGAACAGGTGCGGGACTACGCCCGCTCGGGGCGGCGGCGCCTGCTGGCGCACCGGGACATGGCCCGGATCTCCATGGCCCACGTCCCCTTCACGGCCGAACTGCTGCCGCACGTCGAGGCGTTGCTGGCCATCTTCCGCACCGCGGGGCTGCCCGACCACATCGCGGCGGAGGCCGGTGACCTCATCTCCACCTACATCGACGGGTTCGTCCTGGAGGAGGGCATGTGGCAGGACCGGGCCGCTCGGCACGGCGGTGCCGACTCCTCCCTGGCCCGCCCCGACTGGCGTGAGATGGCCGACGAGATGCGGGACTACTTCGCGTCCCTGCCCGCGGCGGAATTCCCCCATCTGCGTGCCCTGGCCGGGCTGATCGTGTCGGACTCGTCCGACGAGAGGTTCGACGTCGGCCTGGAGATCATCCTGCGCGGCCTGGCGAGCTATCTGCCCGACCCCGGGTCCGGCGGGCGTCCTGACGCACACCGGACCCGGGACACCAGCTGATCCGCGACGCCCGGTCCCGGCGAAGCGACGCGTGCGGCCCGTTGCCCTGGGGGATGCAGCGGACCGCCGGCCTGGACGCGCATCGCCTCGTCAAGAGGACTAGACCAGCTAAGTGCGCAGCCGGTATTAGGGTGATCGTGTACACCGGCGCGCCGACAGCGGTGCCGGGCTCGAGCGTCAGGAGTGACCGATGACCGTGGAAAACCAGCGGGCCGTACTCGCAGGGGGTTGTTTCTGGGGCATGCAGGATCTGATCCGGAAGCAGCCGGGCGTGGTCTCCACGCGCGTCGGCTACAGCGGCGGTGACACCCCGAACGCGACGTACCGCCATCACGGCGACCACGCCGAGGCCATCGAGATCCTCTTCGATCCCACGACCACCAGCTACCGCGACATCCTGGAGTTCTTCTTCCAGATCCACGACCCCACCACCAGGGACCGCCAGGGCAACGACATCGGGCGCAGCTACCGGTCCGCCATCTTCTACGCCGACGAAGAGCAGCACCGCGTCGCCGTGGACACGATCGCGGACGTCGAGGCGAGCGGGCTGTGGCCGGGAAAGGTGGTCACGGAGGTGGAACCCCTGGGTGACTTCTGGGAGGCGGAACCCGAGCACCAGGACTACCTGGAGCGCTATCCCAATGGCTACACGTGCCACTTCCCGCGGCCGAACTGGAAGCTCCCGCGCAGGGGGTCGTCCACGACGAACTGAGCCGAGCGGGCACGGAGGTCCGGCCGTCCGGCCGCTGGGGTCCAGGCCCGGCCGGAAGGCCGCCGGGGACGCCCGCCCCAGCAGCACCGCGTGGCCGGGGCGGGCGCGGTCCTGCCACCGGCGCTCGTCCGCGCCCTTGGACCTGTCACGGCGTCCGAGGGCGCGGATCACCCGTGCCCCGGTGCGGACACCGTTGACCGGTCACGGCGACGTGGGCTCTCTCCAGCGCCCACGTGGTCCGAGAGGCCCGCACACACCCATCGGCCTCAAGACGGCCGTGCGCCGTTCCCGGGAGTCGGAGGCAGCGCCAGGTGGGCGAGGTCGTCCGGTGGGGGCGTGGTGACCGGCCACAGGGGAGCGGCCTCGCCGTCGGCGAGCGCGGCCGGCGCGTCGGTCAGGTTCATACGCTCGCGCAGCCGGCCGTAGAAGTCCGTCGGGCCCAGCCGGACCGCCTTCAGCCTGCGGGGCGCGGCATACACGCCGATCCAGTCCCCGGGGCTCAGCACCCCGCGCAGCTGGCCGTCGATGCTGACGGCGGCCTGGCCGGACCGTTCGAGGATCCGCAGGGCGATCGGTTCGTCGGGGGCGGCGACGACCGAGCGGTTGAACACCATGTGCGGGGCGACCGGCGTGAACACCAGCCCCTCCGCGCGCGGCGAGACCACCGGACCGCCGGCGGCGAAACTGTACGCGGTCGAGCCCGTGGGCGTCGCCACCAGGAGCGCGTCGGCGGAGTAGCAGGCCAGGAGCCGGCCGGCCAGATAGACACCGACCGACACCTGCCGGTCCCTGGCGAGCTTCTCCACGACGACGTCGTTCAGCGCCGTGACGTTCAGCGCGACGCCCCAGTCGTCACCCGCCACGCACTCCGTCCGCACCCGGGGCGGCGGCAGCATCGGCCCGCGGCCGTACCGCAGCAGCGCCTCCATCTGCGCGGGCACCTCCAGCCGGCACGACGCCCGCAGGGTGAGGAGCATCCGGCTCTCGACACTGATCCGTCCGGCAAGGACCGCGTCCAGCGCCGCGCGCACCGCCGGGGCCGGGACCTCGGTGAGGAAGCCGACCCGGCCGAGGTCGACGCCCAGGACCAGGGCGTCGTTCTCGGCCGCCAGCCGGGCACCGCGCAGGAACGTGCCGTCGCCGCCGAGGGTGACGATGAGGTCCGGATCGCCCGCCGCGTCGACCTCCTCCCGGGCGCTGTGCCGCGCTCCCTCCTGCCACACGTCGATGTCGGCACACCCCACGGCGTGCTCCGCGCACCACGCCCGCACCGCGCGTGCGGCGGCCACGGCCTCGGTGCGGCCGCCGTGCACCACCAGGCCGACACGGTTCACCGTCATATCCGCCTCCCAGCCGGCTGTTCCCCTTCGCCATCCTCGCCCGCGCACCGCTCCCGCGCGGCCCGCGCCACGCGGGCGGCTCCCTGGGCAGCGGCGCCCGCGCACCTGCGCACGGTGGAGACGGCCACGGGAGGGTCTCCGCCATGAACGGTGCGCGGTGCTCCTTCGGCGCGCTGTGCCGCGGGCCGGGGCACGGGGCCGCGCACGGCGGGATCTCCGCCCGCCTCAGCCTCCGCCACCGGACCGAGCGGCGTCCGGCGGCCTCGTCATGCCTGTGACGTCGCGCCGGCGTCAGCCGACCGACCCGCCGGTGCCCCTCGGGCGCAAGCCCGGTGTGTGGCCGAAGGTGCGGCGGAAGACGTCAATGAAGGCGCTGGCCGAGGACCAGCCGCACCGGTGCGCCACCGTGGTCACCGGAGTCTGCTCGGCCAGCAGGACCAGCGCGTGGTGCAGCCGCAACTGGGTGCGCCACTGCGGGAACGTCATGCCGAGGTCGCCGCGGAACAGCCGCGACAGCGTACGGTCGCTCGCCCCGACCTCCCGGCCCAGCTCGGCCAGGGTGCGGCCGTCGGCCGGATCGGCGCGCAGGATGTCGCACAGCGTGCGCAGCAGGGGGGAGGAGGGCGTGGGCAGGTGCAGGGGCTGCTGCGGCGAGGCCCTCAGCCGGTCGAGCAACACCGCGCGCAACCGGGCCCGTTCGGCGCTGCCGTCGTCCGGCGCACGGGTGTACTCGATGATCAGCTCGCGCAGCAGGGGGTCCACGGCGAGGACGGTCGGCGTGTGCAGGGCCAGCGGGTTCTCGGTCGCCGGCAGCCCCACCAGGTGCAGCTCCAGCTCGCCATGCGCCTCGTGGGCGTGGACCGTGCCGGCCGGCACCCAGATGGCACGGGTGGCCGGGGCGACCCAGGAACCCGCGTCGGTGGTGACGGCAACAACGCCCCGGCCCGCGTAGACGATCTGGTGGTCGTCGTGCCGGTGGGCCCCGATCGCCGCACGGGACGCCAGGCGCCGGGTGCGCGTCGGAGCCGTCGGATGGTGGCGGATTTCCGTCATCGCCTGGCAGATTATCGGAAGTTCGACAGTCCGGCCTGGCCGGAGCATGGCGGGGTGCGAAGGAACACATCGATCACCCTGCTGTCCGCCGGGCACGCCTGCGTCGACGTCTACCAGGGCGCCGTCGCGTCCCTGATCCCCTTTCTCGTCGCCGAGCGCGGCTACGGCTACGCCGCGGCCTCCGGTGTCGTACTCGCCGCCTCCCTGCTGTCGTCCGTGGCGCAGCCGTTCTTCGGGGCTCTCACCGACCGCCGGGCCGTCCCCTGGCTGCTGCCGGTCAGCACGCTGCTGGCCGGCGTCGGTATCGCGCTGAGCGGGCTCGCCGGCGCCTACGCCCTCACCCTGGGGTGCGCGGCGCTGTCCGGGATCGGAGTGGCCGCCTACCATCCCGAGTCCGCCCGGGTCGCCCGGCAGGCGGCCGCGGGCGCACACAGCGCCATGGGCTGGTTCTCGCTCGGCGGCAACGTGGGCTTCGCCCTGGCCCCGCTCCTGGTCGGCGCCGTCGTGGGCACGGGCGGGCTGCACCGGACGCCGCTGCTGGTGCTGCCGGCCCTCATCGGGACCGCGTCGGGTGCGGCCGTCCTGCGCGCACCTGGGCGACGGCCGTCCGTCGAGGCCGGTACGGAACCGATGGCCGGGGCCGACGACACGGCGTCCTTCGTGAAGCTGTCGCTGGCCGTGGTGTGCCGCTCGGTCGTGTTCATCGGGTTGAGCACGTTTCTCCCCCTGTACGCCGCGCACCGTGTGGGAGGTAGCCGGGCATCCGGCACCGTCGCGCTGTTCGTGCTCTATCTCGGAGGTGCGGTGGGCTCCGTGCTGGGCGGTGCGCTGGCCGAGCGGTGGGACCGCGTGACGGTGTGCCGCTGGTCGTACCTGGTCTCGGTACCGGCGGTCGCGGGCGTGGTGTGCGTCCCCGGCCCCGCTCTGTACGCGTGCGTGGCACTCACGTCCGCCGGTCTGTACGTGCCGTTCTCCCTCCAGGTCACCCTCGCCCAGGACTACCTGCCCACACGGGTCGGCACGGCCGGCGGAATCACCCTCGGTCTGGCCGTCAGCGTCGGCGGTCTCGTGAGCCCGCTCATCGGCCGGCTCGCCGACGCCACGTCCCTGCGGACCGCCCTCGCCCCGCTCGTCCTGATGCCGGCGCTCAGCTGGCTGCTGCTGCGCACCCTGCCCGAGCCGGCAACCCCGCGGAGGGTCACCGGGAAGAAAGAAGACGACACACCACCACACCCGTCAGCCCCGCGCCGGTGACCACCGGCGACGCGTTTCGTCGTGTTCGCCCGCCAGACCGCGGTGGGGGGGGCCGGGGGGGGGGCCCCGCCCCCCCCCCCCCGGGTAGGGGACGCCGGGCCGGACAAGG